>DATBAA010000158.1:0-4955 GCA_036271755.1 Myxococcales bacterium
GTCCTCGGGCGAATTGACCGTCGAGAGCCGCTGGACCTTGCAGCGCGACGGCATGGGGAAGCCGCTGGCCTTCGTCGAGTGCAACATCGACATCACCGACCACAAGCGGCTGGAGGATCAGCTGGTGCGCACCAACGCCGAGCTGCACCAGCAGGCCGAAGAGGCCAGCGAATCGAATCGCTTGAAGAGCGAGTTCCTGGCCAACCTCTCTCACGAGCTGCGCACGCCCTTGAACGGCATCATCGGCTTCGCCGAGCTGATGCACGAGGGCCGCGTAGGCGAGCTGTCGCCCGAGCACCTCGAGTACACCGGCGACATCTTGAACAGCGGCCGGCACCTGCTGCGGCTCATCAACGACATCCTCGACCTGGCCAAGATCGAAGCCGGCAAGATGAGCTTCCAGGTCGAGGACGTGGATCTGGGCACGCTCTTGCGCGGCGGCTGCGAGATGCAGCGGCTGGCCATCGCCGCCAAGGAGATCGAGCTGGCGGTGTCGGTCGATCCTTCCATCGGCGTCGTCTTGCTGGACCCGCACCGCGTCCAGCAGGTGCTCTTGAACTACCTCTCCAACGCGCTCAAGTTCACGCCCAGGGGCGGGCGGATTCGCGTCTGCGCCCGCATGGCCGGCCACGAGCGCTTCGTGCTCGAGGTGACCGACAGCGGCATCGGCATCAGCGAGGAGGACCAGAAGCGGCTCTTCCAGGACTTCCAGCAGTTGGACAGCGGGACGGCGCGGAAGTTCCAGGGTACGGGCCTGGGGCTGGCGCTGACGCGCAAGCTGGTGCAGGCGCAAGGCGGCAGCGTCGGCCTGCGCAGCGAGCCGGGCAAAGGCTCCACCTTCTTTGCCTCGCTGCCGGTGCGGCGCGCGATGCCGCAGGAAAAGACCGCCGTCTCCGCTACCGGCCGCCACGTGCTGGTGGTCGAGGACGACGGCCGCGACCGCGCCTGGATCCAGCGCACGCTCGAGGAGGCCGGGCATCAAGTCACGGTGGTCACCACCGGCGACGAAGCCTTGCAGGCCGCGGCCGAAACGCGCTTCGACGCGGTGACGCTGGACGTGCTCTTGCCCGACCGCAGCGGCTGGGAGGTGCTGCGCGATCTGCGCGCGGCCGGGCTCAACACCGCGACGCCCGTGGTGGCGCTGACCGCGCTCACTCCGCCGGCCGAGGCCGAGCCGCTCTTGAACGGCTATCTGACCAAGAACGGAAACGGCGAGCAGGTGCTGGCTGCGCTGCAGGTTGTCCTGTCGGTGAAGAGGTAGCCATGTCGAGCGAGCGCATTCTGGTGGTGGACGACAATGAGATGAACTTGAAGCTGCTGCGCGTGCTCTTGATGCGCGAGCAGTACGACGTCCGCACCGCCGTCGACGCCGAGGCGGCCCTGGCGCTGGTCGACTCTTTTGCGCCCCAGCTGATCTTGATGGACCTGCAGCTCCCCGGCACCGACGGCCTCACGCTCACCCGGCGCATCAAAGGCGACCGGCGCCGCAAGCCGCCGCTGGTGGTGGCGGTGACCGCGTTTGCCATGGAGGGCGACGAGACCCGCGCGCGCGAGGCCGGCTGCGACGGTTACGTGACCAAGCCGTACGACGTGGCCAATCTAGCGAGGCTCGTCAAACAGCTGGTGACCTGACGCTCTACCTCGGCGCCCGGTCGGGGCGCGGAAAACGGCGCGCCCCAATCGATTGCACCTGCGCGAGCAGCTGATGATCTTGCGCGGTCATCGCCAGCCGGGGAGCCGCGAGACCGGCTGACGGCCCTCCGAGAGCAGATGAAGTTACTTCCGGTGACGCCAGCTGCAGCGAGAGGTGCAAGTCTGTGAGCTCGATGGCGAGCCAGCCGTAGAAGGGAAACGCGGCGTCGCCCGGGGTCGAGTATTGAATCCATTGGCGCTTGCCGTAGGTGACCGTGCTCGCCGCCGGCTGCAATTGAACCTTGCTGGTGCCGTCGACCGCGAGCAGCCAGACGGAGAGCGCGGGCTCGGCGTTGGCGAAGGGAATCGGCTCTGCGTTGGCATCACCGGCCGAGAGCCAGACCGAAGCGTGGAAGTTGCCGGGGCCGCCCATGAAGGAGCAGAGGACGGTGGCGCCGGTCTGCGAAGAGATCATCTGCGGCTGGCGCAGCTCGGTGATGGCGGCGGTCCCGCCCAGGGGCGAGTCGCTCTGGAAGGTGTGCGTCAGCGGCAGAAGCTGCGTCTGGAAGAAGGCCGCGTTGGCCGCGCCGGGAATGGCCGGAACGCCCAGGAAAGTGCTCGAGTCGAGGAAGCCCTCGTTGCCGCCCACCGCCGGATCGCGCAGCAGGTTCTGCGGCGAGGTCGGCATCAAGGGGCGGGTGATCATCGTGCGCGGCGCGGTCTGCGGCGTCGTCGTCGGCCGCTGCGTCCCGCCCGGCTTTCCGCACGCGACGGCGAGCAGCAGACACCAGATGAAGTGTTTCATTGCGCGAGCCATTCCCGCGCGGCGGAGACGATGGTGTCCTTGCCCGCCAGCACGTCCGAGAGCGTTTGGGTGACCAGCTGATCGGGCGGAACGCCGGTGCCGCTCAGCCAGCCCGATTGCGACTCCGCGGCCTGCACGCTGACGCCCAGGCGGCTGTCGCCCAGGGCCATGGTCCCGTCGTGCATGTTGGTCACCAGCGCCGGCAGACTGCCCCTGCTGCCGAACGCGCCATAGGTCGGGAACGGCGAGAAGATGCGCAGGTTGGCCCTGCCTTTGAGCATGGCCGGCACGATGTCGTTCTCGCTCACGTCGTTGGTGTTGAGCCAGGCGACCTTCGCGTCGAGCGCGGCCGGAGAGCCGGCCGTTTGCTGCACGTCTACATAGGTGGCCGCGCATTGCCAGGTGTAGATGTTGTTGCCCAGGCAGGACGACCAGTCGAAGAAGATGGGCGCTGCGTCCGGCGCGTCGAACGCGGCGCGCCCCGCGATGATCAGCGACACGGGCGACTCCACGCCGCGAAACTGTGCGATCAGGGTGTCTCCGTAAGAGCCGAAGCCTCCGTGGCCTTCGCGCGCGTCCACCAGCACGCGCGCGGGATGAGTGGACACGGCTGTCAGCAACGGCTCGACCCAGGCATTGCCGCCGTTGGTGCTGGAAGGGTCGAACCCGTCGAACTCGAGCGCCACCGTCTGCGCGTCCAGGCTGCCGACGGACATGACGTCGAGGCCGTTCGCATCCGCCAGCGGGCCCGGCGTGGTCTCGGTGAAGCGGACCGAGCAGTTGGCGTTGCCCGTCTGCCCGTTGCTCACCGCCTGCAGCGCCGCGGAGGCGACGTCGAACGCGGGCTGCGCCATGCAAGCTCCGCCCGGCGCGCAGCGCGTGACGCTCAGCGTGCCGGCGTGCAGCGCCAGCATGGACGAGAGCCTGACGGAGGTGTCCGCCCAATCCGCGATGGGCACGACCGGCAGCGAGAAGCTCTCCAGCGGGTTGATGCGATCGACCCAGGCCTTCGGATCCTCGCCGTCGATGGCCGTCACCACGTCGCCGATGTGCAAAGCAGCCGGGGCCAGCATGCCTCTCTTCCAGATCACGTAGGCGAGCTTGCCGTCGCCCAGGTCGTTGACGGTGGGCCCGAAGCAGACGTCGAGCGGCCCGGACAGCGTGCTGACGAAGAACGCGAACGGCGTGGTGATGTTGTTGTACGGATTGCCCAGCGACGTGTGCGTGTCTCGCAAGATGTTCAGCTGCCTGCGCAGGCCGCCCCAGAAAGTCTTGGCGGTGGCGGTCGCGCTGGCCAGCCCGAGCGTTTGCGAGACCCAGCCCGCGTCGGCGCGCGCGGCGGCGGCGCGGTCGCCCAGGAAGTTGGTCATCCAGGTGACCACGCGCGCCGCGATCTGCTGCTGCTGATCGAGCGACGGCGCCGGATGCCACTTGGTGGCCGAATCGACGCAGCGGCCAAAGAAGCATTCGCCTTGAGCGCCGCAGGCCTGGTCCACCGTGGCCGCCGTGCAGGTGCCGCTCGAGATCGCGCCCGGCGCGGGCCGGAGCTCGATTGCGTCGAGGGAGAATGCGTCGGTGGCGAGCGACGGAGGGTTGGCGAAGAGCAGGCCGGTGTTGGCGCTGGTGTTCGCGACCCGGCCGGTCAAGAGCAGATCGTGGATGGGTCTATCGATGACCGAGCCGTCGATGGGGCCGGTTGAATATTCGGCCCAGCCGTCGCTGGTCTCGCGGCCGGTGCGGATGGCCGGGACGCGCGCCCAGACCTTGCTCTCGGTGGTGGAGATGTCCGATTCGTTGCCCCAGGTGACGCTGACCACCGGCTCCATGCCTTCCGAGCGGCCCCAGAAGCTGACCTGGATGCGCTGGTTGGCGACGGCCGCGAAGGTGGCCGCGTCGATGATGGCGAGGCCCAGCCCGTCCTGGGCGGTGAAGTGCAGGTAGCCGTTGCCTTCGGGAGCGTTGGCGTCCGCGACGACGAGGCCGCTCCCGGCGCCGGCAGGCGAAATGACCCAGGTGACGCCGGTCGCGGACTGCTGGACCTCGTGCAGCAGCGGGGCCATCGCCGAGGCGGACTCGAAGGCGTACGTGGCGATGGCGTCGGACGAGAAGTGAAGCTTGAGATCGGTGCCCAACTCACTGGCCGACACCGGCGCGGCCAGCATCAGCGCGGCCGTCAGGAGATGCACGGCTCGCCACCTGCTCACGGCCCACCCGTCCTGGGCGCGAAGGGCGCGTAGACGTCCCAGATCTGGCCGAGGAAGAAGCGGAAGAACGCGGTCATGGCGTGCCCCGCTTCGGGAAGGGTCGCTCCCGGCGCCTTGAAGGACGCGATCGACTTGATCAGATCCAGCTTCTCGATGTGGATGACGCCCTTCCCGCCCTGCGGATCCGGCGCGGAAGGCTCGGTGGCCGGCGAGCCGCGATAGAGGCCGATGTAGAGCGTGGTGGTGTCGCTCCAGAGGTCCAGGCTGTGATCGTCGTGGACGGTCTTCTTGCCGAACATGGTCCACGGGTTGCC
>DATBAA010000159.1:0-8459 GCA_036271755.1 Myxococcales bacterium
GCAGCCTGGGCCAGGAGTGCGGCTACGAGGAGGACTTTGGACATGCTTCCGCAGTAGCACGGCGGAGCTTTTCGATCACTGCAGTTAGATCTTCGGGCAGCGGCGCTTCGCAGGCCACGTCCGGCGGCAACGAGATGCGAAAGGCGTGCAGCCCTTGTCGCGACAGACCCGCGAAAGGCACCCCATAGGTTTCGTCGCCGAGCACGGGATAGCCGGATTCCGCAAGCTGGACGCGGATCTGGTGCGTCCGGCCGGTATCGAGCTTCACCCGCAAGAAGGCCGCATTCGAGAATCGTTCGACGACTTCATACGAGAGCCGCGCGCGCCGCGGAGTCGACAGTTTTGTCGTAAACCGACGTTTGTCCCGCGCCTCGGGGCCATACGGTGTGTCGAGACTGGCGCGCGAGGGCGGCTTGCCCTGCACCAGCGCGAGGTAGGTCTTCGAGACCAGGCCCTCGTCGAACGCCTGGAGGAGCGCCTGCTCGCTCGCCTTGCGCAGCGCGAAGATCAGGCAGCCGCTCGTCCCTTTGTCCAGCCGATGAACGACCCGCGGCCACGCCCGCCCGCCGGGAGGCGCCAACGCGCGAGCGGCCAGAGGGACGACCTCCTCGTCCACGAGCAGCCCGGCAGGCTTGTTCACCACTGCAATGTCTTGATTGCGAAACAAAACATCCAAATGCACGCAGCGTTCCTACCACGTCATGCGTAGCCTATCGTCGATCATGGCTTTCACGTTGAGCCAACGGGCAAGTGGCGTCCTTCTGCACCCAACCAGCCTCTCCGGGCTTCACGGCTGCGGCGAGCTGGGCTCGCATGCGCACGCCTTCGCGCAGTGGCTGGCAGAGGCCGGGCAGCGCGTCTGGCAGATGCTGCCGGTGGGACCGGTGGGGTACGGCAACTCGCCCTACAGCGCGCTCTCGGCGTTTGCCGGCAACCCGCTGCTCATCAGCCTCGAGCGCCTGGTCGAAGAGGGCCTGCTGCCCCGCGGCGCCCTGGCCGACGCTCCGCGCTTCGCGGCCGGACATGTCGACTATGCGGCAACGCGCGCCTGGCGCGAGCAGTGCCTCGCGACGGCGTTCCAGGCCTTCCAGAAGCGCACCAGCGACCATCCGGTGTTCCAGATCTTCTGCGAAGAGAACGCCGCGTGGCTCGACGACTACGCCCTCTACGCCGCCATCAAGCGCAGCCGCCGCGACACCGCGTGGATCGAGTGGGAGCCCGAGCTGCGCGCGCGCGACCCGGAAGCCTTGGCCCGCGCGCGCCACGCGCTACGCGACGAGATCGAAGCGCAGCGCTTCCAGCAGTTCGCCTTCGACCGCCACTGGCAAGCGTTGAAAGATGCCAGCGCGATGCTCGACGTGGCGCTCATCGGCGACTTGCCCATCTTCGTCGCCCACGACAGCGCGGACGTCTGGGCGCACCGCGAGCTCTTCCACCTGGACGCCCAGGGCGTCGCAACCGTCGTGGCCGGCGTCCCGCCCGACTACTTCAGCGCCACCGGCCAGCGCTGGGGCAACCCGCTCTACCGCTGGGACGTGTTGGAAAAGACCGGCTACCGCTGGTGGCTGCAGCGCTTCGCGCGCATGTTCCAGCGCTTCGACGCCGTGCGGCTCGATCACTTCATCGGCTTTCATCGCTATTGGGAGATCCCCGGCAACGAGCCCACCGCGCAGAACGGCCACTGGATGCCCGGCCCCGGCGCGAAGCTCTTTCAGGCCCTGGGCCCCGCGCAGCTGATCGCCGAAGATCTGGGCGCGGTCACTCCCGAAGTCACTGCCCTGCGCGATGAGCTCGGCTTTCCGGGAATTCGCTTGCTGCAGTTCGCCTTTGGCACCGATGCGCAGGCGCCGACGTTCCTTCCTTACAATTACTCGCGCAACAGCGTCGTCTATACCGGCACTCACGACAACGACACCACTTGCGGCTGGTTTCACGAGAAAGAAAGCCCGCAGCGCAGCTCGGAGCAGATCGGCAAGGAACGGAAGGCCGTCTTGGATTATCTGGGTACGAACAGCCACGACATTCACTGGTCGATGATCCGCGGCGTCTGGGCTTCGGTGGCCAACCTCGCCATCGCGCCGGCGCAGGATCTGATGGGCCTGGGTTCGGAAGCGCGCATGAACCTGCCCGGAACTTCGCAGGGCAATTGGGAGTGGCGGCTGCGCGAAGGCGAGCCCGGGACCGCCGCGCAAGAGCGCCTCAAAGAGCTGACCCGCATTTACGGCAGGAGCGGGCAATGAAGCGCAAGACCTGGGCGACGACCGGCGCGGTGAAGGCCGACCCGCTCTGGTACAAGGACGCCATCATCTATGAGTTGCGCGTGCGGTCCTATATGGACTCGAACGGCGACGGCATCGGCGACTTTGCCGGCCTGACCTCCAAACTCGATTATCTAAAAGATTTGGGCGTCAACGCGCTCTGGCTCCTGCCCATCTGCCCCAGCCCCGGCCGCGACGACGGCTATGACATCAGCGACTACACCGACGTGCACCCCGACGTCGGCACGCTCGACGACTTCCGCCAGTTCGTCGAAGAGGCGCACCGGCGCGGCCTCAGGGTCATCACCGAATTGGTGCTCAACCACACCTCCGATCAGCACCCGTGGTTCCAGCGCGCCCGCAAGGCGCCCGCCGGGTCTCCCGAGCGCAACTTCTACGTCTGGAGCGACACGCCCGACCTCTATCGGGACGCGCGCATCATCTTCAAGGATTTCGAGCCTTCCAACTGGTCGTGGGACCCGGTCGCCAAGCAGTACTATTGGCATCGCTTCTTCGCGCACCAGCCGGACTTGAACTTCGACAACCCGGCCGTGGTGGACGCGCTCTTGAGCGTGGTCGATTTCTGGTTCGGCCTGGGCGTCGACGGTCTGCGGCTCGACGCGGTTCCTTACCTCTACGAAGAGGACGGCACCAACTGCGAGAACCTGCCGCGCACGCACGCGATGCTGAAGAAGCTGCGCGCGCACGTGGACGCCCGCTTTCAAAACCGCATGCTGCTCGCGGAAGCCAACCAGTGGCCCGAAGACGCAGCGGCCTACTTTGGCAGTGGCGATGAGTGCCACATGAATTTCCACTTCCCCATCATGCCGCGCATCTTCATGTCCATTCACATGGAGGACCGGCTGCCCATCGCGGACATTCTCGCGCAGACGCCGCAGATTCCGGACAATTGCCAATGGGCAATCTTCCTGCGCAATCACGACGAGCTGACTTTGGAGATGGTCACCGACGAAGAGCGCGACTACATGTATCGCGCCTTCGCGCACGAGCCGACCATGCGCATCAACCTCGGCATCCGCCGCAGGCTCGCGCCGTTGGTTGGCAATGATCGCCGGCAGATTGAATTGATGAACGCGCTGCTGCTCAGCTTGCCGGGCACGCCCGTTCTCTATTACGGCGATGAGATCGGCATGGGAGACAACGTCTTCCTGGGCGACCGCAACGGCGTCCGCACGCCCATGCAGTGGAGCCCTGATCGCAATGGCGGCTTCTCCAAAGCCAATCCGCAGAGACTCATCCTGCCGGTCATCATCGACCCCGAATATCACTATGAGTCGCTGAACGTAGAGTCACAGCAGGGCAATCCGAACTCACTGTTGTGGTGGACGAAGCGATTGGTGGCGTTGCGCAAGCGCTTCCAGGCGTTCGGCCGCGGGACCATCGAGTTTCTTTCGCCCGAGAATCCAAAGGTCCTGGCCTTCATTCGAACCTATGAAGACGAGACGGTGCTGGTGGTGGCCAACCTCTCGCGCTTCCCGCAGTTCGTCGAATTGGATCTCAGCAAGTACAAAGGCCGCAGCCCGCTGGAGCTGATCGGCAAGACGGCCTTTCCGCCCATTGGCGATCTGCCGTATCTGCTCTCGCTGGGCGAGCACGCGTTTCTCTGGTTCTCGCTGCAAGAGGTGCAGAAGGGCGCGCTGGAAGAGGCCATGTACCAGCCGCCGGCGCTGGAGGTGGCCAGCGCCTGGGACGGCTCCTTCTCGCAGTCGGAGCGGACCGCGCTGGAGATGGTGCTGCCGGCCTGGCTGGAGGGCCGCCGCTGGTTCTCGGCCGAGGGCCGCGAGATCTCGCAGGTGAAGGTGCTCGACGTCATCGCGCTCGATGCGCTGCGGCTGGGCATCCTGCAGGTCGAGTTTGCCACCGGCGAGCCGGCCAACTACGTGGTGCCGCTGGTGGTTACTTCGGGAGAGAAGCCGCCTCCGCCGCAGGCCGTGATCGCGACGTTGCGGCGAGCCGACGGCACCCAGGCGTGGTTGATCGACGCGCTCTTCGACGGCGCCGCCGCCACCTCTCTGCTCGACGCCATGCGCACCGGCACGCGCAGCCGCGGCTGGACCGGCCTGCTCAGCGCCAGCGCGCGCCCGGGTCTGCCCACGGGTACGCCGCGCTTCCCGCGCTTGGAGCACAGCGCGGTGTCGGTGGTGTACGGCGAATCGCTGGTGCTCAAGTTCTATCGAAAGCTGGGCGAGGGGCTGAGCCCCGAATTGGAGCTGGGCCGCGCGCTCACCGAGCGGGCTCCCGATGCGCCGGTGGCGCCGCTCTGGGGCGCGCTGGAGCTGAAGCCCAAGCGGGGCGAGCCGATCACGCTCGCGACCTTGCACGGGTACGTGCCCAACCAGGGCAGCGCCTGGATGTTCTTTCGCGAAGAGCTGCGACGCTTCTTCGAACGCGCGCTGGCCAGCAACCGCGACCTGAAGCCGCCGCCGCGTCCGCCGGGCACGCTGCTCGACCTTGCGCAGGGAGAAGTTCCGGCCGCCGCGCGCGAGATGCTGGGCAGCTCGCTGGCCGCGGCGCGCCTGCTCGGCAAGCGCACGGCGGAGATGCACCTGGCGCTGCTCTCGGATGAGCCGGCCTTCTCGCCCGACCCGTATACCTCGCTCGATCAGCGCAGCCTCTATCAAACCAAGCGCAACCTGACGGGCAAGGTGCTGCGCCAGCTGCGCTCGTACAAAGTCGAAGGCCGCCTGGCCGAGCTGTCGCAGCAGCTGCTCGCGCGCGAAAAAGATCTCTACAAGCGCTTCGAGCCGCTGCTGCACAAGAAGCTGACCACCGCGCGCGGGCGCGTCCACGGCGAGTACCACCTGGGCAACGTGCTCTGGACGGGTAAGGACTTCTCGGTGGTGGACTTCGGCCAGAACCCCGCGAAGCCGCTCCCAGAGCGGCGCCGCAAGCGCAGCCCGCTGCGCGACGTCTCGGCCATGCTGCGCTCGTTCGACTTCGCGGCCACCATGGCGCTGCGCGATCCCGCGGCGGTGCGCGAGCAGGAGCGCGGCGCGGCCGAGCCGTGGTCGAAGCTGTGGGGCACCTGGGCGCCCGCGGCCTTCCTCGGCGCATACCTGGAAAGCTCCGCGAGCTCTCCCTTCGTGCCCAAGGATCGCAGCGAGCTGTGGCTGCTGCTCGACACGCAGCTCCTGGAAAAAGCCCTCGAAGAGCTGGGCACCGACCTGGGCAAGCGCAACGACTGGGCCTTCGCCGCGCTCCGCTCGCTCCTCGACTATCTCGCGCAATAAGCTTCGCGCTTACGGCTTGCGGAGGAATTGGGCGACGGCCGGGAGCATGCGCTCGCGCAAGGCCACGTCCATGCGCAGGCGCTCCAAGGTCTGGGCGACGGCCATGCGCGCCGACTCGATGGGGTTCTTCTCCAGGAACTTCTCCACCTGCGCAAGGTGCTCGCGGGTCATGAGAGAGCCCAGCGCTTCGACCAGCCGGCGCAAAATCATGGGTGAGTCGCCCTTCTTGCGCACCTCGTCCCAGCGCTTCTGCATCAGCGTCCAGGTGGCCTCGCGCGTGGCGCGGTTTCCCAAGAGCGTGGTGACGTAGCTGGCGAAGTCCTGCATGGGCACGAAGCCGTCCATGGCCAGCTCCACCGAGCGCTGCACCAGGTCGGGATGCTCGACCAACGCCAGCGCGTGCAGGTAGCGGCGCTTGGCGGCCGGGTCCAATTCCGTCGCGGCCAGCTGCTTCAGCTCGTCGAAGCGCTTGGCGTCGGCGTTGCGCGCGGCCGCGGCCACCGCGATGTCCACCAGGTTCGGGTCGAGCGGCCGCTTCTTCGCGACGTGCCCCTCGTAGCGTTCGATGGCCTCTTTGACGACCGCCGGATCGCGCGCCACCGAAACCAGCGCCCGCTGCACCGCGGCCCGGCGCAAGCGCACCTCGTCGCTGTCCTTCTCGTTCTGCTCCCAGCCCAGGTCCGCGCCTGCTCCGGCGAAGAGCCCGCGCACCCACTGCTGAAACGCGGGGCGGTCCGCGTCTTCCACGCCGCGGGCTTCGAGGTACATCAGCCGGCCCACCACCTCGTCGAGCACCACGTGATCCTGCTCGCCGTGCAAGCCCGCGAGCAAGTGCAGGAAGCCGACGATGGGCGTCACGTTCGAGCGCGCCAGCGCCCACTGATCGGCGACGAGGCCCATGCGCTCTTCGGTACGCAGCTCCTGGATATTGTCGACGATCTGCTTGAGCAATTGTGGCTCGTAGGCCGTGCGGTAGAAGCCGCGCGCGCCCACATTGCCCAGCACGTAGTCGAACTGCGTGCCCGAGCCGAGATCGACCGTCTCTTCCGCGCCCCGCAGCAGCACGCGCCGCTCGCGCGTCTCCCGATCGCGCCACCGCAAAACCACAGGAACCAGCCATTGTGTCGCGTCTCCGGCGGCCAGCGGGTCGCTGAAGAAGCGCTTCTGCGAGAGCTTGATCTTGCCGTCGTGGACGCTGACGTTCAGCAAGGGAAAGCCGGTCTGGCGAATCCAACCGTTGGCCAATTCCAAGATGGGCTGGCCCGAAGATTCGGCCAACGCGCCCCAGAGATCGTCCGCGGTGGCGTTGGCCTCGCGGTGCTTCTTCATATAGAGGCGAATGCCGTCGCGGAACTGATCCTCGCCCAGGTAGCCTTCAATCATGCGAAGGATCGCGCCGCCCTTTTCATAGGTGATGGCGTCGAACGCTTCGCCGGCTTCTTCGGCGTTGCGAATCTCGGCGCGGATCGGGTGCGACGACTTCATCGCATCGAGGTGCAACGCGACTCCCTTCCCGTTCTCGAAGTCCATCCAGACGCGCCACTCGGGCCGCCACTGGTCGACGATCTTGTAAGCCATCCAGGTGGCGAAGGCCTCGTTGAGCCAGAGATCGTCCCACCAGACCATCGTCACCAAGTTTCCAAACCATTGGTGAGAGAGCTCGTGGGTGATGACCTCGGCGACGCGCTTCTGGATCATCAACGAAGCGGTCTTGGGGTCGAGCAGCAGCGCGACCTCGCGATACGTGATGCAGGCCGCGTTCTCCATCGCGCCGGCTTCGAAGTCGGGGACGCCGATCTGATCGACCTTGCCGTACGCATATGGCTGGCCAAAGTAGTCCTCGAGCAGCGGCAGCACGGCGATGGCGACCTCCTGCCCGAACGCGGTCAGCGCCTGCTTCTGCGGCACCGCCCAGGTCCGCACCGGATAGCTGCGCGCCTTTCCCTCCGGGCTGGAGGCGAGCTCGCCGATGCAGAGCGCGATCAAGTAGCTGGAGAGCAGCGGCGTCTCGGAGAACTGCACCGTGCGGCCGCCGTCGGGCTCGTTCTGATCCTTGATGATGACGCCGTTGCTGATGGCCTGCACGCCCGCCGGCAGGTTCACCAGCTGGATGGACCAGCGCGCCTTGAACGCGGGCTCGTCGAAGCAGGGGAAGAGGCGGCGCGCATCGGCCGCTTCGAACTGCGTCACCGCCAGCGGCCCCGCGCGGTAGAGGCCCCGGAGCCCCGCGCTGAACTTGCCGCTCCAGGCGATGTCCAGGATGACGTCGCCCGCCGGCAGGTCCTGGTCGAACTTGAGCGTCACCGTCTCGCTCTCGGCGTCCGCGGTGACGGTCGCCTTGAGCGCCTCGCCCTTCGGCAGCCGTACCCGCGCCTTCTGGATCTCGAGCGCGATGGCGTGCAGATGCAGCTCGCGCCGCGGCTTCTGCAGCTTGACCGTCAGCTCCATGCGCCCGTCGAACGAGCCGGCTTTCAGGTCGGGCGCGAGGTGCGCGCTGTACCGGACGGGCTTCGCGTCTGTGGGCAACCGAAAGTTCTTGCCGAGCGCCACGGTGGCCTCCTTCAAAGTGGGCGCCCCTTCTACCAAACTCTCCTCCCCGGATTCATAGTATCGATGCCGGCGTGCTGGTCTTTCAACACGAACCGCTTGAAGGGCCCGGGTCGCTCGGGCCGCTTTTGCCGCCGGGGACGCGCATCGTCAGGGCGTGGGAAGAGCCCATCCCGTCCGAGCCCGACGCTTTGTTGGTGTTGGGCGGCGGGATGAGCGCCAACGACGAGCTGGCGTTTTTGCGGGACGAGATCGAGTTCATCCAGCGCTGCGTCGCCGCAGGCAAACCGGTCCTGGGTTTGTGCCTCGGCTCACAGCTCCTCGCCAAAGCGTTGGGCGGATCGGTCTTTCGCGCGCCGCGAAAAGAGATCGGCTTCTATCGCGTCCGGATGCTTCCCAAGGC
>DATBAA010000160.1:0-12526 GCA_036271755.1 Myxococcales bacterium
TGGGCGCGAACTCGATGGGCGTCTCGACCAGCACGTTTGCCGCGAGGACGAGCTCGAACTCGCCGCGCGGAAGGCCCTTGGCGATCTCTCCCGACTCGAGTTGCAGCCGCGGCTCCAGCGCTATCGCTTCGGCCAGCGCAGCCTCGCTGGCGTCGAAGGCCACGGCCTCGCCGCCGAGAGCGTCAAGCGCCGCGATGGCCGCGGGCCCGGGACCTGCGCCGATGTCGAGGATGCGCGGCTTCAAAGGCGGCTCGAACATCCGCAAGACGGCTCTGGTCTTCTCGTACGTCTGCGGCCACCACCAGAGCAGGTACGCGCCCAGCGCCGCGCCTTCATAGGTGCCGGAGTGCGCAGCTTCGCGCTCGCCGACGAGGCCGTCGTGCAGCGCGCTCACGGCGCGCGCGGCCTTGGCCAGCTCGGACTTCGACAGCTGCACCGAGTCGGCCGGCGGCAGCCCCAGGAGGCGCCGGGCCCGCGAGAGCAGCCGCGGAACGTGATCTTCGAGCGTTTTCACGACCGCCAGTTACCAGCGCTCATAGGCCTAACGCCACCAGCGCAGCGCGCAGATCGGGCGGCAGCGGAGATTCGCACGCGACGCGTTTGCCGCCCAGCGGATGGTCGAAGGCGAGGCGAAAGGCGTGCAGGCCCTGGCGGCCCAGCGCGGCCGCGGCGGCGCGAACCTCCGGCGGCGCCGACGGGCCCTCCTTCTTCGTCCCGCCGTAGAGCTTGTCGCAGAAGAGCGGCCAGCCGGCGTCGGCGAAGTGCGCGCGGATCTGGTGGGTGCGGCCGGTGAACAGCTCGACGTCGGCCCAGGCCGCGAGCGGCGTCCGCGAGAGCACGGTAAAGCGGGTCACGGCGTTCTTGCCCTCGTGGACCTTGGAGCTGAAGCGCTTGCGGTCCACCGGATGGCGCCCGAAGAGCGTGTCCATCTCGCCTGCGTCCGGCGGCCTGCCGTGCACCAGCGCCCGATAGCGCTTCTCGACCTTCCGCGCCTTGAACAGGGCCTGCAGCGCGCGCAGCGAGACATCGGTCTTGGCCACCGCCAGGCAGCCGCTCGTGTCCTTGTCGATGCGGTGGACGATGCCCGGCCGCAGCTCTCCGCCGACCCCGCGCAGATCGGCCACTTGGTGGAGCAGGCCATGTACCACGGTACCTTGGTACACGCCGGCGCCCGGGTGCACCACCATCCCCGCCGGCTTGTCGATGACCAGGAGCGCTTCGTCCTCGAACAAGACGCGCAGCCGCAGATCCTCGGGGATCAGCTCCACCGCCCGCGGCGCCGGGATCTCCACGTCCAACACCGCTCCGGGCGAAGCCCGCAGCGCGGCCTTGCCCGGCTTGCCGGACACGAGCACGTGGCCTTCCGAGATGAGCGCTTGCAGCCGGGCGCGAGAGAAGGACGGCAGCTTCGCCGCCAGGAGCTTGTCGAGCCGCGCGCCAGCCTCGGCGGCCTCGACGACGAACCGGTACGAAGTCACCAGATCTTCGACTTGATGTGCCCTTTGCGCGCCAGGATGACGTCCACCAGGGCGCGGTCGAAGAAGTTGTGGCCGTCGACGATCTTCCTGTCGACGCGGCTCTCGTAGTGGGCGCGGCCTTCCGCGATCTCATCGTTGAGGGCCGAGAAGAAGGTATCGTTCTCGATGCCTTCCTTGATCTTGGCCTCGTTGTAGAGCGAGAGGTCGGAGGCGATGGCGCGGGCGAGGCGGTTGGCGGCCTCGGGAGTGTCGATCAGCGCGGGCATGGACGGCAATCTAGCCCAGCGCGGACAGGGACGCTAATTCCCGCTCACGCTGGCCGCCGTCGAGACGGTGTCGTCGTCGGTGCCACCCGTAAGCTTGACCGTCAGCCGCGTGTTCGCGTCCTGCGGCACCGGCAGCTCGGCCCGGAAGCGGATGCGCCGCGGCCGCAAGTCCGGCACCGGCTCGGCGCGGAAGCGCAGCTTCTGGTTCGACTGGTCGGGCAGCATCACGGCGCGGAAACGATAGCGCTTGGGCTCGAACCCCGACGGCAGCTTCTTGCCCTTGGCCGCGTCGCGGAAGCCCATCTTGCCCATGGTCTGGCCCTTCTCGGGCTGAGCCACGTCCAGGTCGGCCACGACCTTGCCCTGGGCGACGTCCACCTGAATGACGCCGGCAGAGACCCAGGCGCCGTTCTCGAAGCGCTGCAGCGTGACCTCGACCTTGCTGCCGTCCAAGCCGGGCGCGGCGATGGCGATCTGCGTGGCATCGCCGTGCGTCAGGTCCGACTTGCTCCAGGCGGGCGCGGTCAATGCGCCGCCGGCAGCGCCCGGATGGCTGAGCGGAATCTGCGCCGCGGCCTTGCCGTCCGCCACCTTCACCACTTTTTCGCCCGCCGCAACCCAGGTGCCTCCGTCGTTGCGCTCCACCACCAAGCGCACCTGCCGGCCATCGAGCCCCGGCGCGTCGACGCTGATCTTCCCCAGATCGCCGTGCTCGAGATCGCCCTTCTCCCAGGTCGGGTTCGAGAGCTGCTTCGCGGCCTTGGGCTGCTTCTTCGAGCCGGGGTGGGTCAGGTCGATCACCGCTTCGGCGGCGCCCTTCTCCACCACGGCCGTGGCGGTCTTGATGGCGGCCCACTTCCCGTCTGCTCCCAGCCGCTCGACGATGAGGTTCACCTTTCGGCCATCGTCGAGGCCCGGCGCATCCACCGAGAGCCGCCCCGACGTCTTGGCCTCTTTGCCGGGCTTCGCGGTCCAGACCGGATTGCCGAGCAGCTCTTTGTGCGCCTTTCCCGACTCTTCACCGTGTGGATGCGCGACGTCGAAGTTGGCCTTGGCCTCGCCGCCGGAGGTCTTGACGGTCTGCGAATCGAGCTCTTCCCAGACGCGCCCGCCGATGATCTGCTGCTCGAGGACGATGCGCACTTCGGTGGGGTCGGGCAGCTTGCACTTGACCGAGACGGCCGTGGTGTCACCGTGGGTGTGCTTCGCGTCCTTCGTCTCGGTCCACTTGGGGGCCGAAAGCACGTCCGAGGCCGGCAACGGCTCGAGCGGCGAGTTGGCCGTGGCGACTCCTTTGGAGATGGTGCCGTCGGCGGTGCCCACCTGCTTCCACTCGCCCGAGATCTTGCTCTCGAGGATGAACTTCACGCTCTTGCCCTCGAGCGGCTTCGTTCCGTCGACCGCGAGATCGGCCGTGTCCTTGTCGCCTTGCGAGCGCCGCTTCCAGCGCGGCCGCGTCAGCTTGCCGGTCGGGGCGGGCTTGGGCGGCGTATACGGCGCCCTCGCAACCGGAGGAGGCACCGCCGGCGGATCCTTGGGCCCCGTCCACACCGCGTCGAACTTGACGAAGTAACCCTGCTTGCTGAACTCGTGCCGCGCCCGCTCGATGCGGTACTTGCCGTCGCAGCCCGCGCCCAGCTTGTCGAACTCGATGGCGGCGCCCGGCACCAGCCTCGCATCGCCGATCATCTCCGCCGAGAGCAGCGTGAAGCCCTCGGCGATCTTCTTCATCTTGCCCTTCGCCATCTCCTCGGCCGAAGAGACGTCGATGGGCAGCAGGTCGCCGCTGGTGTCGCTGAGCGTCCCTTTGCCGTAGTCCTGCGCGCCCTTGCCGGTGACGCCCTCCGGCTGCGCGGTGCCGGTCACCTCCTGCTTGTTCTTCTCGTCCCAGCCGTGGACCGTGACCGAGGCGACCTGCCCCTGCGCCTTGCGCTTCACCTTGAGCTTCTTCACGCCGTCGCCGAGCGTGAGCTGGATGGCGTCTCCGGCGGGCGGCGCGCTCATCGACAGCTTCTTGTCCTCGAGCTTGAGCTGCAGGCCCATCCGCGCCGCCAGCCGCTTCAAGAACTCGGCGTCGGTGAGGTTGTTCTGCATGATGTGGCCCTTGGTGCCGCTGGGCGCCGCGGCCGACAAGCCGTTCTCCTGCGCCACCGCGCTCAGCACGTCGGAGGCGTCGGCGTCGTTGAACGCGCGCGTGTTCTGCTTCAGGGCCAGCCGGTGCAGCGAGTCCTGGGCGATCACCAGCAGCGAGACGGGCTGGTCGCGGCGGAACTGCGGCTCCAGGCGCACCACCTCGCCCGCGAAGACGTCCTCCGCCGATGCGCCGAAGCCCATCTTCAGCGCGACGGGCTTGCCCGAGTCGAAGGTGGTGCCGTTGATGAACGCCAGGTCGGGGTCCATGAAGAGCAGGTGCGTCTCGCCCAGCAGCTCCGAGTCCAGCTCTACCCGGGCGCGAACGAGGCGCGCTTGATCGGCGACCTCGAGCGGGCTTCCGCCCACCGAGACCCTGCAGACCGGGATGCGCCGATCCGACGCCGCCAAGAGACCCCCAACCACAGGGTCCTGTTCTGCCGAAGCCCTGTGGGAACTGTTAGTTTAGGCCGAAAGTCGGTATGAAAGCTAGAGACGTACGACCTATTCGTCGCCGTCGCGCAGCTCGTTGTTCCAGTAGGCCATGTCCGAGAGCGTGAGGAACGGCAGCCACTGCTCGTAGAACGCGCCCGACTTGGGCGGCCCGCGGAAGAACGGCGTCCAGCGCGGCCGGATGGGCACCCGCAAGAGCTTCATGTGCGCCTGGTCCGGCGTGCGCCCGCCCTTGCGCAGGTTGCAGGGCACGCAGGAGCAGACGACGTTCTCCCAGCTGGTCACGCCGCCGTGGCTGCGCGGCACGACATGGTCCAGGTTGAGCTCGGCGCGCTGGGGCTTGCGCCCGCAGTACTGGCAGGTGTTGCGATCGCGCGCGTAGATGTTGAGGCGCGAGAACCGGACCCGCGCCCGGGGAAGGTGGTCGTACGCTTGTAGAAGAATGACCCGCGGCACGCGCAGCCGCTTGTGCGGCGTGCCGATGGACTCTTCGTGAACCGCGGCCGAGAGCTCCGCCCAGCTCTCGAAGTCGAAGGTCTGGTACTGCGCGTCCACCGCCTTGGCCGCGCCTCGATACAAAAGGATCAGGGCCCGGCGCACGCTGGTGACGTGAACAGGCTGGTACAGGCGGTTCAGGACTAGGACGCTCGTCGAAAGCACTCAACCCTCCATTTCGCCAGCGTCTAGTGTAGCGCCTTCTGCCTCGGTTGCACGAGCCCCCACCGCCTGAAGAGCGAGCGAGACGGAAAGCGCCAGTGCGGCTGTATCTTCGACGCAGCGGACGTCGAGGACGGCTTTGCCCTCTCGAAGCAAGGCGATCACCGATTCGCTGCGCAGCGCCGCGACCAGCGCGTTGCCCGGCGCGTGGAGCTGCACGCCGTGGCCCGGCAGCTCGCGCAGCGGCAGCGATCCGCCGCCCGGTCTGCCCACGGTCTCGACGACGCTGCAGGAGATGCCGCGCTCTTGCAGATCCAAGGCGAGGCGGGTCGCGCGCTGCCGGAGCTCGGCCGGCTTGGCGTGGATGGCCTGGAGCGCCGGGAGCTCGTGGGAGCGGCCGTCGCGGTAGAGGCGCAGGGTCGCCTCCAGCGCGGCCAGCAGCATGCGGTCGGCGCGCAGGGCGCGGCTCAGCGGATGCTTCTTGCACTGTTCGACCAGGTCGCGCCGGCCCAGCAGGATTCCTGCCTGAGGACCACCCAGGAGCTTGTCGCCGCTGATCAGCACCAGGTCCGCGCCTTCGCGCAGGCTCTCTTTGGCGGTGGTCTCGTTCAAAGCGGGGTCGAGCGCGCCGCTGCCCAGGTCGTGCAGGAGCGTCACGTTGCGCTCGCGCGCGAGCTTCGACAGCTCGGCCACCGTGGGCATTTCGGTGAAGCCCACCAGCGCGAAGTTCGAGCGGTGCACCCGCAGCAGCATCGAATCAGGCTGCAGCGCCGCCGCGTAGTCGGCGAGCCGCGTCCGGTTGGTGGTGCCCACCTCGATGAGCCGGCAGCCCGACTGGGTCATGATGTCCGGCACGCGAAAAGCGCCGCCGATCTCCACCAGCTCGCCGCGGCTCACCACCGCGCTCTTGCCCGCGCCCAGCGCCGCCAGCGCCAGCAGCGTGGCGCCGGCGCAGTTGTTCACCACGTGCGCGGCTTCGGCGGAGAAGAGCTCCTTGAGCAGCGGCTCGACGTGGACGCTGCGGTGGCCGCGCTTGCCGGTGCGCAGATCGAGCTCGAGGTTCGAATAGCCGGCCGCGATCTCGGCGACGCGCTTCACCGCCTCTGGATGCAGCGGCGAGCGGCCCAGGTTGGTGTGCAGGACGACGCCGGTAGCGTTGATCACCCGGCGCAGGTGCGGCGCGCTCTCGGACCGCGCGAGCGCGGAGATGCGCTCGTCGCTGATCTCGGCTTCGCCGGCGCCCGACTTGAGCTTCTCGCGCGCCTCGCCGATGGCCGCCCGCGCCGCCGCCTTGACCGCGGCGCGGCCCAGCTGCTCGCAGAGCTTCGCGATGGCAGGCCTTCCCAGGACCTCGTCGACCGACGGCAGGCTGCGCAGGATCTCGTTCACGATCTGGACTCTCCCAGATCCTCGCCGGGCTTTCTATCTTTGCGCCGCGATCTGCCCCAGCGGCGGGACGCGGCCGTTGGAGTAGAGGAACTGATAGGCGGCGAAGCTGCGCAGGCAGCGCTTGACGTAGCCGCGGGTCTCGTCGAGCGGAATCTCCTCGACGAAGGCGTCGAGCACGAACGGCCGGCCTTTGAGCCAGCCAGCGACCGCGCCCGGCCCGGCGTTGTAGGAGGCCAGCGCCAGCGCGGGGTGCTGGAAGTGGGCGTAGAGCTCTCCCAGATAGGCGCCGCCGATGCGGATGTTCGTCTCTGGATCGAGCAGCTGCTGCGTCTGGTAGCCGCGCAGGTTGAGCCGCTTCGCCACCGTGCGCGCCGTGGCGGGCATCACCTGCGTCAGGCCCAGCGCGCCGGTGGACGAGAGCGCCTTGGGGTCGAGCGCGCTCTCCTCGCGCATCAACGCTTGGAGAAGATCGGGTGGGATGGAAGCGCTGCGCGACACCTTGGCGATCTGATCGCGGAACGCGAGCGGATAGGCCAGCGATTCGGCGCGGACAGCCAACGGCGAGCCCGGCCGCCGCAGAAGCCCGCGCAGCTCGGTGCGGACCAGCGCGTGCGCGTTGCGGAAGTCTCCGGCGCGCGCATAGAGCTCGGCGATGAGCGTCAGCGCCTCTTGCCCGGCGTCTCCGGCGGCGCGGGACGGCGAGCGATCGACGGCGGTCAGCTCGCGCGCGGCTTCGGGCTTCATGCCCAGCCGCAGCAGCTCGACGGCGGCCAGCAGGTGCGGATCGCGGCTGAGGGCGCCGGCGTGCAATGACTCTTGCTGCGGAGCGGCCTGCGGAAGCTGCAGCTCTTGCGGCGGCAAGAGGCTGTGCGCGAGCAGGCCGTGATAGGTGAGCGGCCGCTCCTTCACCAGCCAGTTCAAGTCGGCGCGGGCCGCCTCCAGCGCGGCCGCGCGGGCGGTGGCGGTCTCGCCCGGCAGCGGCTCCGAGAGCACGCGGGCGCGCCAGTAGCGGGCCCGCTCTTCGTCGGCGCCGTCGGGGTCGGGCAGCGCGGCCAGCTGATCGAGATAGACGACGCCCTGCCGCCCCTTGCCCTCGGAGAAGCGCGAATAGAAGAGCCGGAAGATGGCTTCGTTGCGCAGGTCGCTGTCGGGGTGGTGGTCGACCAGGTCCTGCAGCAGCGCGCGCTCTTTATTCAGATCTCCCGCGCGGCGGGCCGCGATCGATTGATTGAAGAGCGCGTCGTCCGCCAGCGAAGACTTGGGATACTTGCGCGCCAGCGCCTCCCAGAGCGGGCCGGCGTCGGGCTTGTTGGCCATGGCCTCGAGCTGCGCCAAGAGATAGAGGCTGCGGGCGCGGACGTCGGGGTCGGCGCAGCGCAGCACCACCGGCGCCAGCGCGGCGCGGGCCTTGTGGTAGTCGTGCTCCTTCCGGTACGCGCGGCCCTGATCGAGCTTCACCCGGCAGGCCAGCGCGTCGGCCGGCTGCGTGGGGATCTTGGCGACGTCTTCCGGAGTGGGCTGGTGCTCCTCGGGCAGCGCGCTGGGCGCCAGGGCCGAGATGGCCGCCGCCAGAAAGCCGGCCGGAGTGCGATCGCCCGGACAGCCACCCGTGCAGAGCGATGGCACGGGAATGCGCGACAGCTGCTCGAGCGCGTCGCGGTTGCGGTGCGCGTCCAGGAGCGTCTCGGCGCGCTTCAAGAGCATCAGCGGAGGCACGGGAGCGCCGTGGGCCAGTTGCCGCTCGCGGTCGCGCGCGCTGTCGGCGGCGGCGGAGAGCGGATGCTCGACCCAGGCCGCCCGGTAGTGAACGCGCGCCGCCTCCTTCGCGCCGGCGGCCAGCTGGGCGTCGCCCGCGAGCAAGTGCGCCGAGGCGACGTCGGCGCGGACGGTGCCGTCGAAGATGGGAGCCAGGACCGCCTCGATCAGCGAAGCGGTGGCCGGCCCGGCGACGCGCAGCTTCATGGTCTGCCGGGTCCGCTCGAGCAGCACCTGGTCGGCGTCGACGTAGCGCAGCGACACCTGCCCCAAGAGGCGCTCGGCGGCCGCGGCGTCGCCCTCGTCGATGGCGCAGAGCGCGGCCAGGTGCAGCGCGCGGTCCGCCAAAGGTCCCGCGGTGAGCTGCTCGAACAGCGCCCGCGCCGGATGAGGCTGCCCCGCGGCCTTCAAAGCCTGCGCCCGCAGCCACTTCTGCGGCCAGGCGGTGGGCTTCAGCGGCAGCTTCTTCAGCGCCTGCGCCGCCCGTCCAGCCAGCAGATCCGCCAGCGCGCCCTGGAGCTGCGGCGTCGTGAAGTACGGAGCCAGCTCCTCCTCGCCGATGGCCGGCCCCCGCACGGTGGCGTCCACGTCTGGCGCGGGCGTCTGCGCGCGGACGGCCAGCGCGGCACAAAGGACGAGGCTGGCGAGTCGCGCGGACATTCGAAGCTCTTTTGTAGGGGCGGACCCCGGGCGAGTCCAGAGAGACGAACAGGCGGTGATGACCATTTCATTCCGCGTGTTAGATCCAACTGCATGGACGCACGCACCCAGAGCGCGTTGCTCGCGGCCATCGTCTGCCTGGCGCTGGCGCTGGCCATGCTGCTGCGCCCGGGCCGCACCCGGCTCTGGACCGCCTTCGCGCTGCTCAACATCTCGCTGGCCACCTACGAGATGGGCGACTTCCTCTTCGGCGTGCTCCTGGGCCGCCCCTGGCCGCTGCGGCTGACGCTGGCGGCGGCGGGCTTCATTCCGGTGGCGGTGCTGGGCTTCATCGTCGAGTTCCAGGGCGAGTCGGCCGGCCGGGCGGGCGGCCTGCGCAAGATGGCGACGGTCACCGGCTTCCTCACCGCCGCGGTGGCCGTCTCGCCGCTGTCGATGATCCCCTGGGTCCGCGTCCTCGCCGCGGGCTTCGTCTTCCTGCAGCTCACCACCGCCGTCAGCCTGCTCTACGCGCGCATGCGGCGGGCCGCCTCGCGCACCGAGCGCACCCGCCTCTTCTACCTCTGGGTCGGTGCCGCGCTCTGCGTGGGCCTGACGTTCGGAGAGCTGCTCATCCGGCTGGCCGGCTGGCCGCCGCCGCCCTTCGCCAACGTCGCCCTCGTCACTTATTTATACTTCCTGTCTCAGACGATTCAGCGCCACCGGCTGCTCGATCTCAACGAGCTCCTGGGCAAGATCGTCGTGCTCGCCAGCGTCGGCCTCGTGCTCGCCGGCATCTATGGCCTCCTGGTGCGCTGGACGGGCAGCGGCAGCGTCGGCCTCTTTCTCTTCAACACCGTCGTCGCCTCCTTCGTCATCCTCATCTTGTTCGAGCCGCTCAAGGCCAAGGTGGAGGAGAAGGTGCAGGCCATCCTCTTCGCCGAGCGCTTCCAGTTCGTGCAGTCGCTGGCGGCGCTGCGCCACCGGATGGCCGGCATCATCGACGTGCGCGAGCTGGCCACGTTGGTGCTCGACGGCGTCTACGAGACCCGCCGGGTGACGCACGCGTCCATCTATCTGTTGGCCGACGACGGCCTGGGCTACCGCCGCCTCGACTTCCGCGGGCCGGCGCCCACTCCGTACATCGACGCGGCCACCGTCCGCGCGCTCGTCTCCAGCGCCCAGGACGGCCAGAAGGCGCAGCTGGTGGAGCTGGTAGAGCGCCGCCTGGCAGAGCTGCGCCAGCTCCTGCCCGAATCGCAGACCGAAGGCGGCGCGCTGGCCGACGAGCGGTCGCGGCTCTCGGAGATTGGCGCCGCCATGGCCGCGATGCGCGCCGGCGTGGCCATTCCTTTGATCGCCTCACAGCGCGTGGTCGGCTACCTCTGCCTGCTCGACGACCGCGTCCCCGAAGCCTTCGCCTCGGACGAGCTGGCGGGCATGCTGGAGATCGGCGACCAGGCGGCCATCACCATCGAGAACAGCCGCCTCTACGAGAAGATGAAGGAGCGCGACCGCCTGGCCGCGTTGGGCGAGATGGCCGCCGGCCTCGCGCACGAGATCCGCAATCCGCTGGGCGCCATCAAGGGCGCGGCGCAGTATCTAGACCCGGCCGGGCTGCAGGCGGGCGACGCGGAGATCTTGAACATCATCGTCGAGGAGGTGAACCGCCTCGACGGCGTGGTGGCGCAGTTCCTCGACTACTCGCGGCCGTTCCCCACGCCGGCCTCGGGCAAGTTCCAGCCGACGGATCTGAACGACGTGCTCTGGAAGACGATGAAGCTCATCGAGAGCGATCTTCCCAAGAACGTCGCCGCCGAGCTGGACCTGACGCCCGGGCTGCCGGCCATCTCCGCCGACGCCGAGCAGCTCAAGCAGGTGTTCATCAACCTGGCGCTCAACGCGGTGCAGGCCATGCCCGACGGCGGACGGCTGGTGGTGCGCAGCCGGCGGCCGCACGCGCCCATCGAGCTGGGGCTGTCGGAGTCGACGCCGCGCTACTCTGCCGACCAGGTCGAGGTGCGCTTCGCCGACACGGGCGCGGGCATTCCCGAAGAGTCGCTGGACCGCATCTTCATCCCCTTCTACACGACCAAGACCAAGGGCACGGGCCTGGGCCTCGCCATCTCGCAGCGCATCGTCAAAGGGCACGGCGGCACCATCGAGGTGCAGAGCCGGGTCGGCGAAGGCACGGAGTTCATCTTGCGCTTCCCCTCGGCGAGCGCGCTCGACACCGCGGGCCGCCTCGGCCTCGTGCAAGAACCGTCAGCTGCCTGATTCTTGCGTCAGCACCGGCCAGGCGCGGCGGTTGGCTTCGGCGGACAGCGGCGAGCCGGCGCGCGGCGAGACCGCGACCGCGACCCGCGCAGCCTCCAGCATGGGCAGGTCTCCCAAGAGCGAGTCGCCGCAGGCCAGCGCCAGCTCGCCGGCGGCGCGCGCGGCGTCGATCTTGCCCTTGGCGTAGGTGACGGGTTCTATAATATTTTCAGTATATATACCGTCGGCGATGGCGGTCTCGATGCCGCGGCAGCGAGCCGCGTCGAAGCCCGCCAGCGGCGCCGACGCCAGCACGATGGGCAGCGGGCTCGCCGAGATGACGAAGGGCTGCAAACCTGCGCCGCGGCAGAGGGCAATGAGCCCCGCCGTGTCGGAGATGAGCCGCGACGGCACCCACTCGCTGGCGAAGAAGATGGCCTCGACCGCGAGCGACTTTTGAGACAGGCCTGCGAGCAGCTGCGCGGCGTAGGCGTAGCCGGTCTTCCGATCCTTGGCGACAGCCTCCTCGTAAGCCTCGTACGGGTCGCGGCCGCCGGGCAGCTTCACCCAGCCGAGCTTGACGAGGTGGCGCAGGAAGGCCTCGCCGATGTCCTCGCGCCAGAGCGTGCCGTCGGCGTCGAAGACCGCGAGCCCGCCCGGCACGGCGCGCCCCAGCTCCTCGATCTGCTTGTCCAGCCCGTCGGGGATCACTCTTTGCACTGCGCGAGCGCGCGGCCGTACGCGGGGCGAAAGTCGTGCTCTTCGCGGGCCACCTGCGCCCGCACCTGCGCGCAGCCGCTGCTGCTGCCCGAGGCAGTCACGGCCTCTGCCGCCAGGCTGCGCAGCTCGGGCTCGCGAGCGCCGCGCAGGACCTTGCCCAGGCTCTTCGCGGCGGCCGCGGGAGGCACCGTCCGCCCGACCGCGTACAGCGCCGCCATCCGCACCGCGACGGGCTGCGTTTCGTCGAGCAGCAGCTTCGTCGCCAAAGGCGCGGCCCGATCGGGCGCGGCCAACACCAGCCCCGCCACCGCCTTGATGCGCCGGCTGGGCATCTCGGTTGCGCTCTGCGCGATGGGCTCGAGCTGATCTGCCGCGCGCGAGCCCAGCGCCTGCCACCTCACGGCCAAATTGCGCGTGTCGATGTTGCTCAGGAGTGCCTCGACGCGCTGCCGGACCTCGTCGTCAGAAAGCCGCACTGAGAGCTGCCCGGAGGCCGCGGGGGACTCTGCCTTGGCGGGCGGTACGGCGAGGAGCAGTGCGAGGATCAAGGAAGTCATGGCTTGCTCCTATTGAACGCTGGGGTTGAGCTTCATGACCTGCCCCTGCTGCGCGCTGAGCGCCCCGCGCGAGACGCCGGGCTGCAGCAGCCAGAAGAGCAGGTTGTCGCCGCCGGCGCAGCCGCTGACCGAGGTGCCGCCTACGCACTGGTCGGCGGTGAGCATGGGGGCGCTGGAGTCGGTCTTGCCGCAGACGGTCTTCTGACCGGTATTGCCGCAGGCGGTG
>DATBAA010000161.1:0-8953 GCA_036271755.1 Myxococcales bacterium
CCCATCTTCCACGAGCTGCAGGGCATCAAGGACTCGCCCTTCAACGTCCAGCCGGTGCGCGGCAAGTACATGTGGCGGGACCTGGAGCGGCTCTGCCTCAAGTACGGGCTGCCCTGGCAGAAGCAGACGGTCTTCCCGCGCAACAGCGTCCTCGCCGCGCGCGTGGCGCTCTGCGCCGGCGACGCGATTGGCCCGCTGACAAAGGCCATCTTCTCAGCCAATTTCGCCGAAGATCGAGACATCAACGATCCGGAGGTGCTCCGGCAGATCGTCGAGAGCATCGGCGGCGACGGCAAGCAGGCGCTCGAGCTATCTCAGACGCCGGAAGTGAAAGCGCAGCTGCGCGCCAACACGGCGGAGGCTCAGCGGCTGGGCATCTTCGGCGCGCCCGACTTCATCGTGGACGGCGAGCTCTTCTTCGGCCACGACCGCATGGAAGACGCGATCGCCTGGGCCGCCGCTAAGCCCTGATCTCGGCGCCGACCTTTACTTTGAGCCGCTCGCGGATGCGGGTGCAGAGCGCGTCGGCTTCGGGGTCGGTCAAGGTCCTGTCGGAGGCGCGCAAGGAGAGACCGAAGGCCATGCTCTTGCGGCCTTCGGGGACGGGCGCGCCGCGATAGACGTCGAAGAGCGAGACGTGCTCGAGCAGCTTCTGATCATCGGCAGCGCGGATCTCGCCCAGGAGCTGCTCGGACGCGACGCCGGCGTCGACCACGAACGCGAGGTCGCGCGTGACGGCAGGGAACTTCGGGACGCCCTGCAGCGGGCGAACCTCGACGGCGTGGCTCAACAGCGCGTCGAAGTCCAGCTCGGCAAGCCAGACGCCGGCGGGCAGCTCGAAGCGCGCCGCCACGGTCGGGTGGATCTGCCCCAGCACTCCGACAGAGACGCCGTCGATCGTAAGTCCAGCCGTGCTCGCCGGGTGCAGCGCCGGATGCTCGGCAGGAACGAAGCGCGCACCAGCTACGCCGAGCGTCTCGAGAATGTCCTCGAGGATTCCCTTCAGGTCGTAGAAGTCGAGCGGCTCGCCGCCGCCCGTCCAGCTCTTCGTACGCCGCGAGCCAACCAGCGCGATGCCCAGCTTGCGCGGCTCGTGCGCCGGCCAGGAGAGATGCCCTTCCGCGTAGACCGGGTGGCTCTCGCGCAGATACACGCGCCCAAGCTCATAGAGCTGCACGTCGTGCGAGCCGCGCTTCAAATTGAAGCCCAGATTGCGCAGCAGGCCCGCGAGCAGCGTGGTGCGCATGGCGCCCTGCTCTGCCGTCAGCGGGTTCGCCACGCGGATCGGCTCCGGTGCCCCCAAAACCTTGAGGTCCGCCTCGGGCACGAAGCTGTAGTTGAGCACCTCGTCGAGGCCGTGCGCAGCCAGCGCGGCCCGTCCATGCTGCGTCGCGCGCCGCTTGGGGTCGATGAACGCCGTCTCGCCCACGCCGGCCATGTGCGTCTGCACCGGAATGGTGTCGAAGCCGCGCAGGCGGGCGATCTCCTCGATGCAGTCGATCTCGCGCCGCAGATCTCCGCGCCACGACGGCACCGACCAGCGGCCGTCGCCCACCGGCGTCAGCTGCAGCGAGCGCAGGCGCTGATCCACTTCGGGCTCGCCCACTTCCACGCCCAGCACCGCCGAGACGCGCGCCGGCCGGACGATGACTTTTGGTAACTCGCGCGGGGCCGGATAGACGTCGATGCTGCCCGGCAACAGCTTGCCGCCGGCCAGCTGCACGATCAGCTCGGCGCAGCGGAGCGCGGCCTTGTCGGCCGAGTGCTCGTCCATGCCGCGCTCGAAGCGGTGCGAGGCTTCGGTGTGCAGCTGCTGGCGGCGCGCGGTGCGGCGCACTCCGGCGCCTTCGAACATGGCGCTCTCGAGCAGGATGCGCGTCGTCTGGCCGCTCACTTCGCTGGTGGCGCCGCCCATCACGCCCGCGAGCGCGACCGGCTTCGAGGCATCGGCGATGACCAGGTCGTCGGCGGTCAGCTTGCGCTCCTTGCCGTCGAGCGTGGTCATCGACTCGCCCTCTGCCGCGCGGCGGACGATGATCTGGGCGCCGTCCAGCTTGTCGAGATCGAACGCGTGCAGCGGCTGGCCCAGCTCGAGCAAAGCCAGGTTGGTGGCGTCGACGACGTTGCTGATGGACCGTACGCCGCAAGCCCGCAGCCGCTCCTGCACGTGCAGCGGCGACGGCCCAATGCGCACTCCCTCGATGACCAGCGCGACGTACCGCGGGCAGCGCTGCGCATCGCGGATCTCGACCTTGGCGGGCAGCGTGCCGGTGCCGGCAGCCTTGAGCGTCGCGGAGCGCAGCGGCGTGCCGGTGATGGCCGACAGCTCGCGCGCGATGCCCAGGTGCGAGAGCGCGTCGGGCCTATTGGGCGTGATGTTCAGCTCGAAGACCGTGTCGGGCAGGCCGAGAACCTCGTCCATGCGCGTGCCGGGCTTCGTCTCGCGGGGCAAGATCATCAGGCCCGCGTGATCCTCGGACAAGCCCAGCTCGCGCTCGGAGCAGAGCATGCCGTTCGACTCCACGCCTCGCAGCTTGGCCTTCTTGATCTCCATGCCGTTGGGCAGATGCGCGCCCACGCGAGCCAGGGGGACGACGTCGCCCGCCTGGTAGTTCGAGGCGCCGCAGACGATCTGGTGCGTGCCGCTGCCGTCGTTTACCTGGCAGAGGTTGAGGTGATCGCTGCCCTTCACCGGCTCTTTCGAACCGACGCGCGCCGCGACCACGTCCGGCCCGATGGCCAGCGTCTGCCGCCCTTCCACTTCGAGGCCTGCCAGCGTGAGGCGACGAGCAATCTCGTCGTCCGAGATCTCGACCGGACAGAGCTCACGCAGCCATTTCACCGAAATCTTCACAGCTGCTCCAGGAACCGAACGTCGTTGTCGAAGAAGGCGCGCAAGTCGTCCGCGCCGTGGCGAAGCATCGCCAGCCTGTCGATGCCGACGCCGAACGCGTAGCCCGTGATCTGCTCGGGATCGTAGCCCGCTCCCGAGAGCACGTCGGGGTTCACCATGCCGGAGCCCAGCACCTCGAGCCAGCCGGTGCCTTTGCAGAGCCGGCAGCCTTTGCCGTTGCAGGCCGGATGCGAGATGTCCACCTCGGCCGACGGCTCGGTGAAGGGGAAGTAGCTGGGCCGCAAGCGCGTCTGCACGCTGCTGCCGAAGAAGGCCTTCACGAACGCGTCCAGCGTGCCGCGCAGGTGCGCCATCGAGAGGCCCTTCTCGACGTGCAGGCCCTCGACCTGGTGGAACATCGGCGTGTGCGTCACGTCGGAGTCCACGCGGTACACCTTGCCCGGAGCGATGATGCGCACCGGCGGCGGCTGCGAGAGCATGGTGCGGATCTGCACCGGACTCGTATGCGTGCGCAGCAGCAGCTGCTCTTGCGAGCCGCGAGTGGGCGGCGAGCCCGGCGGCGGCTTCGGCTGCGACGAAGTCTCGAGATAGAACGTGTCCTGCATGTCGCGCGCTGGATGGTCCGCGGGCAGGCCCAGCTTCTCGAAGTTGTACAAATCCCACTCGATCTCGGGACCGTCGGCCACGTGGAAGCCCAGCCGCGCGAAGATCTCCACCAGATCGTCCAGCGCCTGCGACACCGGATGGCGCCGCCCGCGCTTCAGCGCGCGCCCGGGCAGCGTCACGTCGAGCTTCTCGCGCCCCAGGTCTCGCAGCAGCTCGCGCTCGGCCAGGCCCTTGCGCGTCTCTTCCAGCAGGCCCTCGAACGCGCCGATGGCGTCGGTGACGAGCTTGCCCACCTTGGGCCGCTCTTCCGCCGGCACCTGCCCCATGGACTTGCGCAGCGCCGAGAGCAGGCCGGTCTTGCCCAGGTACTTCACCCGCGCGGCCTCGACCTGCGCCTCGCTGCTGGCCTGCGCCAGCTCGCCGCGACCTTCGTGCAAGAGAGTTTCGATCTTGTCGATCACATGCGCCTCCAGAAACGACGAGAGCCGCGTCGGGTTTCCCCGAGCGGCTCCGTAAGTCACTTACCGAAAGGACTCTAGGCCGCGGCGCGCTTGGCGATGGCGGCAAACGCCTGCGGGTCGGCGATGGCGATGTCCGCCAACACCTTCCGGTCGAGCCCGATGCTGGCCTTCTTCAGGCCGCTGATGAGCACCGAGTACGAGATGCCGTTGATGCGGGCGGCCGCGTTGATGCGGGCGATCCACAAAGAACGGAAGTCGCGGCGGCGGACCCGGCGGCCCTTCGCCGACTGCATCATCGACCGCTCGACAGCTTCTACCGCGCGCTTGTAGCAATTCTTGCGGCGTCCCCGGAAGCCCTTGGCGAGCTTGAGGACTCTGTTGCGACGGCGGCGTGCTTTAAAACCTCGTTTGACGCGCATTGCAGAATCTCCTTACTTCGGCAGGCCGTACGGCAGGGCCTTTTTCAATTTCTTCTCGTCGCGCCGCGCGAGCACCAGCGACTCGCCGAGACGGTTCTTGCGCTTCCGGTTCTTGCCCAGGGACAGATTGTGGCGGCGTCCAGCCTTGCCGGCCTTGATCTTTCCCGTCCCGGTGCTGCGGAAGCGCTTCACCGCGCTCCGCTTGGTCTTCATCTTCGGCATTGGTGCGATTTCCTTACGAACGCTGGAGAAGAGCGGGGGCTTTTACCTGCACCCGCGCTCTCAAGTCAAGCCTTCGGAGAGGGCGCCGCAGCTGGAGCGGCGGCAGGCGGCGGAGGAGGCGGCGGCGGCGGGGCAGCAGCCGGCTGCTCGGCGGCAGGCGCGGCTGCGTCACGCTTCTCGGCAGCGCGCTCGGCCGCTTCGGCGCGGGCGCGGTTGGACTGCAGCCAGCGCGGGTTCGGGGCCAAAATCATGAAGAGCAACCGGCCTTCGAGGCGCGGCGACTGCTCGATGACGGCGATGTCCTTCAGCTCCACGCCGATGCGCGTGAGGATGGCCTGGCCGATTTCGCGGTGGGTGATCTCGCGGCCGCGGAACATGACCGTGATGCGCGCCTTGTTCCCCTCTTCGAGGAACTCGCGGACGGCCTTCACCTTGAAGTTGTAGTCGTGCTCTTCGGTCTTGGGCCGGAACTTCACTTCCTTCAGCTTGACGACCGTCTGCTTCTTCTTGGCTTCGTTGGCCTTCTTCTTCGTCTCGTACTTGAACTTGCCGTAGTCCATGATCTTGCAGACCGGCGGCTTCGCCATGGGCGAGACTTCGACCAGGTCCAGACCAAACTCGAGCGCTTTGGCGAGGGCGACTTCCAGGTTCAAGACACCAAGCTGCTCGCCTTCGGGCCCGATGACGCGGAGCTCACGGGCGCGGATTCGGCGGTTCGTACGTGCGTCGCGGATGGTAGACTCCCTTTGAAAAGAGGGCGCATGGTAGTCACCTGCGACCTTGTGTCAAGCGGACTTGAGCGCCAAACGTCCGCAACGCGGCTTGGTTTCCGGCCCGGCTGTCCGCCGTCCAAGCCCACTGTAGCGGTTAGCGCGCTTTCGGCAGGTCGAGCATGTGCTGCATCTCTTGCGAGGTGAAGTAGTTGGGCACGCCCGACTCGTTGAGGATGATGGCAGCGGTGGACGGAAGCATGATCAGGTCGCCGACCTGGTGCGAGATGGAGAAGGCCACATCGCTGTCCTCCAGCTCTTCGTTCGGGTGCCGGTGCGCCATGGCGGCCACCCGCTTGCCCTCGAGCGCCGGACGAGCCTCCGCCTCGTGCATCACCCGCGTCTCGAGCAGCGTGTTGCCGTCCGGAGAGACGAGGAAGCGCCAGTCGGGGCCCAGCACGGGCTCGCCGGCCGCCGGGTACAGATAGACGTAGAGCTGCTTCTCCAGGCTGGGAATCACCGCGGCGTTCAAGCGCTGCTGCGAGGTGAGTCCGTGCTGCGCGGTCTCGATGGCACGGGCGGCGGCGGCGGTGAAGCCCGGCTCCGCGCGCGGCGGGTTGACGGGCGTGGCCAGCCAGGTGCCTTCGGCCGAGAACGAGGCCTCCGCGGAGACCAGGAAATTCTGCCGGGCGGCGTCCAGCTCGCCGACGCGGATATCCAGCTGGCGGCCGCTCGGCACGGCGATGGCGTGCCGCTTCGGCGAAGGAGCCCGCAGCAGCTTCGACGCAGCGGGGGTGCCGCCGGCCAGGGCCTTCTGGTACGCCGCGAGCTGGTAGCCGCGCTCCATCACGTCGCTGAACGAGGAGGTGGGCCGCAAGCTGCCGCCGCCGCGCGGAGGCGCCGCGGGCGCTTGCGCGCAGGCGATGGCGAGGCAGAGCAGAAAGACGGATTGGCGCTTCATCTAGAACGGAGCCTTGGCTTCGGCGGACAGCTTCTCGATGAAGGCATCCAAAGTCATGAAGCCCAGATCGGCCGCCTTGCCCTCGCCGTGCGTGCGCACCGCGACGCCCTTGCCTTCCGCTTCCTTGTCGCCCAGCACCAGCGTGTACGGCACCTTGGAGAGCTGCGCGTTGCGGATCTTGGCGCCCAGCTGGTCGCTGCTCACGTCCAGCTCGACGCGCAGCCCCAGCGCTTGCAGCTTCTCGAACGCCTCGTGCGCCCAGGCTTCAGACCGCTCCGACACCGTGATGAGCCGCGCCTGCACCGGCGCGATCCAGACGGGGAAGTTGCCGGCAAAGTGCTCGATGAGGATGCCGATGAACCGCTCGAACGACCCGTACACCGCGCGGTGGATGACGACCGGCCGGTGCTCCTTGTTGTCCTCGCCGATGTAGCCCAGGTCGAAGCGCTCAGGGGCCAGGTAGTCCAGCTGGATGGTGCCCAGCTGCCACTTGCGGCCGATGGAGTCGCTGACGTCGAAGTCGATCTTGGGGCCGTAGAACGCGCCGTCGCCCTCCTTCAGCTCGTAGGGCAGCTTCATCTCTTCCAGCGCGTTGCGCAGGCCGGCCTCGGCTCTGTCCCACAGCTCGTCCGCGCCAAGCCGCTGCTCGGGCCGCGTCGAGAACTTGGCCGTGAAGCTGAGGCCCAGCGACTCGTAGACCTTCTTGATCATCGCCGTGAGCTTCTTCACCTCGGAGGTGATCTGCGATTCCATCAAGTAGACGTGCGCGTCGTCCTGCTGGAACTGCCGCACGCGCGTCAGGCCCGAGAGCACGCCGGTGGCCTCGTTGCGGTGGAGCACGTCCTGCGTGTGGTAGCGCAGCGGCAGCTCGCGATAGCTGTGCCGCTTGAACTGGTACATCAGGTGGTGCGACGGGCAGTTCATCGGCTTCAAAGAGAAGCTGGCCCTGTCCTCGACCTTCTCTTCTTTCGATTCCGGGTCGAGCACCAGGAACATGTTCTCGCGGTACTTGCCCCAGTGGCCGCTCTTCTCCCAGAGCAGCTTGTTGAACATCAGCGGCGTCTTCACTTCCTGGTAGCCGTTGCGCAGGCAGAGGTTGCGCATGGCCATGCTCAAGGCCTGGAAGATGGCCGTGCCCTTGTGCAGCCAGAAGACCGCGCCCGGCGCCGCCGGATGGAAGGCGAAGAGCTCCAGCTCCTTGCCCAGCTTGCGGTGGTCGCGCTTGCGCGCCTCCTCCTGCATCTTCATCCAGGCGTCCAGCTCCTTCTTGTCGAAGAAGGCCGTCCCGTAGATGCGCTGCAGCTGCGCCTTGGTGTGATCTCCGCGCCAGTAGGCGCCCGCCACGCTGAGCAGCTTGATGACGCCGATGCGGCCCGTCGTGGGCGCGTGCGGCCCCAGGCAGAAGTCCGTCCAGTCGCCGTGCGAATAGAGCGTGAGCGTCTTCGCGCCCTTGGCGAAGATGTCCTCGATGATCTCGAGCTTGAACTTCTCGCCCAGCTTCTCGAAGAGCGCCAAGGCCTCTTCCTTCGAGACCTCCTTGCGGACGAAGGGCTCGTTCTTCTTCAGCTCGGCGTTGGCGGCGTCCTCGATCTTCTGCAGATCTTCGGGCGTGAAGGGGTCCTTGCGGGCGAAGTCGTAATAGAAGCCCTCCTCCGTGTGCGGCCCGATGGTGACCTGCGTGCCCGGGAAGAGCTTCTGCACCACGCTCGCGACCACGTGCGCGGCGTCGTGGCGGATGAGGTCCAGGCCCTCCTTCTGCTTGGGCGTGACCACCTGCAGCTTGCCGCCGTGCGAGAGCTCGCGCGACAGGTCCACGTCCTCGCCGTCGAGCCTGGCGTAGAGCGCCGCCTTGGCCAGGCCGGCGCCGATCTGCGTTTTGACGAACTCGCCCACGGTCGTGCCCTTGGGCACTTCTTTGACGGAGCCATCGGGGAGCGTGATCTGGAGCAGTTCAGCAGCCATGGAGCACCTTCTAACGCGAAAGGCCCGGCGTTGCGGCCGGGCCTTCCAGGGATGGTGCGTCGTGCTGGAATCGAACCAGCGACCCCCACCGTGTCAAGGTGGTGTTCTACCGCTGAACTAACGACGCAAGCCGGGCTGCGTCGTGTAGCAAGGCCCTGGACTCGGGTCAAGCCGTTTGCGACTCCATGAACTAACACTGCGACGGTCGAACGGACGGAACGCCGGTCGCGGCATCGCACGATCGCCGAAGCCGTCACCGCCGCTGCCTACATCTGCACGCTGGCAACTTCCTCGATCAACTCGCGAAGTCGGAAAGCGTTGGCCGGGAGAATCGGAGCGCGTGCGATGAACGTGTCCATGATCTGCCGGAGCGCTGCAAATCCGATTCTTCGTCCAACCGCACGCACGCACGTCTCAAAGTATGTCCTCGCCAGTTCCCACACTGCCGATGCAGCAAGAGACCCCACGAGATGCGCTGCGGTCACGATAACGATCGATTGTTTGTCTGAAGACTCGCGAGTCAGGTTCTCGATCAGCGTAGCGTAATCTTGCAGGGGTATCGCGGCCTCTATCGCGGCATTTAGTGTAGCAACCGATATCGGGACGTTGACGTAGTGCATCTTGACAAGTCCCACCGCCCATCGAACCGCATCCGCAGGTGCAAGCACGCCACGATCGACATTCGCGGCTATTACACCCATGGTACTGATACTTCGGCCTCTGTTTTTCTCGGCAGCAAGGGCACGGAGCATGGCATC
>DATBAA010000162.1:0-6127 GCA_036271755.1 Myxococcales bacterium
AATAGAGGACGACGCCCGGCGCCATTCCCAGGGCGGTGCCCAGCGCCATGTCGCGCAGCCGCATGCCGGTCAGCCCCAGGACGGCGTTGCTCGGCGTGTACGGCAAGATCGGCGAGAGCCGCACCAGCGCCACGGTGACGAAGCCTCCCTGCGCCGCCAGCTCGGCCAGGGCCCGCGCCCGCGGACTGCGCAGCAATTTACGCGAGGCCGCGTTGCGCCCCAGCGCCCGCGCGACGCTGAAGGAAGTGGACGCGCTCGCGACCGCCGCCGGCAGCGAGAGCAGGGCGCCCCAGGGCCCGTAGAGCCAGCCACAAGCGACGATGAGCGGAATGATGGGAAGGAAGAGCAGCGTCGCAAGGTAGATGGCGGCGCAAGTGAGCAGCGCGCCCGCGGCTCCGCGCCCGTGCAGCTCCTTCGCGGCAGCGACAAGCCAGGGAAGCAGCGGCAGATACCGCACCGCCAGGGCCAGCGCGGCGAGGAGCAGCAGCGAAAGCAGCCAGCGCTTCTTCAAGTCTCGTCGGCGAGCTGGCCGTGCGCGTCGGCGCGAGCGCCCGTTTGCAGCGCGTCCCAGGCCTGCCGCTCGGCCTCGTCCATCTGATCGAGCGCGAAGTTGAGCCGGGCGCGCCCCTTGATGAGGCGGGTCTTCGCCTCTCGCGCTTCGTCCGTGCCCTGGGTGAGCAGATCGGCTGCGTCCAGAGGAGGAGTGCCGGGGACGCGGGCCTGCTGCTGCTTCGCCTCGCCGCTCTCGAGCTGCTTCTGGGCGGCCTCGAGCTCCTGCTGCGCTTCGTAGGCCATCTTCTGCGCGCGGGTCTTGAGCGAGTCGGCGGCGGCCTGGCTCGAGCGCTCCTGCATGCGCGCCTTCGCCTCCGCCTCCAGGTGTTGCATCTTCAGGATCTCGTCGTCGACGCCATCCGGCATGCGCGAAGGATACACTCATCCGGTGAAGCTGAACGTCATTCCCCCGCCGGGGCCAGCGCAGCAGGGGAGCGAGCCACCGCTCTTCACGCGTTTGTCCGAGCCGATGCGCCGCTTCGCCTGCAACCAGAAGGGCTGCTGCTGCAGCGGCTGGGACATTCCTTTCCGGCTGGAGGATTTTTTGCGGCTGCACGAGCATCTGCAAGGCGCGCAGCGGCGAGCCTTGGAGACCGGCATCAAGCTGGTGCTCTCGCCGGAGGCGAACGAACGCGGGGAGCAAGTGCTGCACGCCCTGAAGCTCGACGGCGTGGGCGAGGGCCGCGCCTGCCGCTTCCTCGAGAGCGAAGGCAGCTGCGGCGTGCAGAAGGAGCACGGCATCGCGGCGCTGCCAGACCTCTGCGTCGACTTCCCGGCCTTCGCGTACAAGATCCCCGACGGCGGCGTCGAGCTCTGGTTCGACCCGGTCTGTCCCGAGGTGCTGGAGCAGCTGGACGAGAGCGACGAGCCGCTGCGCGTCCACCAGCAGCAGGGGCTCTTCGGCGACGAGAACCTCGACTTGCGCGTCTCGCACGCGGCGCAGGCGCTGGTGGCGCGGGTCGGAACGGAGACCGTCTCGCAGGGCGATTTCGAGATGATTCGCGAAAGGACGCTGGAGGCGCTCGAGGCTCCGCGCGCGCCGTGGCGGACGCTGGCCGCGCTGGCGCACGCTTACCGGCGGCTGCGGCCGGGCAACGAGGCGGCCTTCGAAGCGGTCGAGCCCGAGGACGCGCAGCCCTTCCTTCTCTTTCTCGGCGACTGCATCGCTGCCCATGGCGCGGACTTGCTGGCGGCCACCGCGCGGCGCTACCGGCGCTTCATCTATAGCGTGGAGGCGGAGCCGCTGGTGTCGAGCGCGCGGCTGTTGCCCGGTCTCCAAGACTGGGGCCCGGCGTTCGAGCGGTGGCTTGCGCCTCACGAAGAGCAGCTCTGGCCGCTGATGCGCCGCTGGCTGGCGCACCGCTTCTCGACGCCGATGGTGAAGGGCCGCAGCAACTTGCGGGCGGCTTGCGACGACATCGTCATGCTCTACGGAACATCGCTGCGCTTCGCGGCGGCCTTTGGCGAGGCGCTGCAGCGGCCGGTCGATCGCGATCTGTACAAAGCGGCCATCGGCTCGGCCGAGTTTTTCTACCGCTCGCTCAACCTGCCCCGCGACGCGCTGCCCGCTTTCGCGATGACGGCGCGGCCAGCGTAGCCGGCTCCGGCGCTAAGCACTCTCCAGTGTGAGCAGCGTGATCTCCGGCGGAGCGAAGACGCGCAAGGGCGGGCCCCAGAAGCCCGTGCCGCGGCTGACGTAGAGCTGCGAGCTGCCTTTGACGTGCAGGCCGGCCAGGTACGGCTGCGCCAGCGCCACCAGCCAGGAGAAGGGCCAGATCTGCCCGCCGTGCGTGTGGCCAGAGAGCGTCAGCGGCACTTGCTTCCGGGCTGCTTCCGCGAACTGCCGCGGCTGGTGCGCGAGCAAAACCAGCGCCTGCGACGCATCGTGGCCCGCCAGGGCCTGGGTGAGATCCGGCGAGCCGGTGGGATCTTCGATGCCGGCGATGGAGAGCCCGGGCGCCAGCTCCGCGCGCTCGTTGCGCAGCGGGCGCACGCCCAGCGTGGGCAGGTGCGCGTACCAATCCTCGACGCCCGAGTAGTACTCGTGGTTGCCGGTGACGAAGAAGACACCCTTGGGCGGCTTCAGGTCTGCCAGCGGCGCCACCTGCTCGCGCAGCTCTTCGACGCTGCCGTCCACCAGATCGCCGGTGATGGCCACCGCGTCCGGCGCGATGCCGCGGATCTGCGCGACGATATGGGCCAGCCAATCCTTGCGCAGCAGCGGGCCGATGTGAACGTCGGAGATCTGCACCAGCTTGAAGCCCGACAGCTCGCGCGGCAGGCCGCGCAGCTTCACCGTCAGCTTCTTGATCTCGATGGGCCCGAGCGCGCTGCGAAAGCCCAGGGTCGCGAGGCCCGCCACCACGCCGCCGACCCCAACCGCGAGGCTGCGGGCGAGAAAGAGCCTGCGCGCAGGGTCGGGCTCGCTGCCGGTCAGCTTGCGCGCGAGGAAGGCCACCAGCCTGCCCGCGTCGGTGATTCCGAGGAAGGCCACCAGCAAGAAGCCGACGCCCATCCAGGCGAAGCCGAACCAGATGCCCGTCCGCGCGATGGGCCCGGTGAAGAGACGCTGAGCGACCATGGTGAGCGGCATCGCGACGCCCAGCGCGACGATGGCCACGGTGAGCGGGCGCGTCCAACCTTGCGGCAGGCCCGGATCGCGGACCAGGCGCGCCCAGAGGTAGTAGTGCATGCCACCGATGAGACCGCAGGCGATGGCGAAGAAGACGAGGATGGACGCGAGTCGGGGCACGATCAGCAAGGATGCCGCTGCGCGCGCTACGTTTCCGATTTGAGCAGCAGCGCGAGGCGGTCCGCGTCGAGGCGCACCCGCAGCGTCTTTTCTTGCGTCATGATCACGCTGCCCGGCGGCGCCCCGCGCGGCTTGCGCACGTACTTGCAGCGCGTCCAGGCCACCTCCGCGCCGGCTTCGCCGCGCAGGGACGAGAAGTGCGCCGCCAGCAGCGCCGCGTCGCCCAGCGTGCGGGCATCGGGCGACTCACCAACGCCCGGCACCACCACGTGCGCGCCGGTGGCCGTGCGCGCGTGCAGCCAGAGATCGTTGCCGCGCGCGGTCTTGAAGGTGAGCGAATCGTTGTCCCTGGCGCCGCGGCCCACCAACACCTTTGCGCCGCTCTGCGATTTGAAGGTCCTATAAGGAACGCGCGGAGCATCGGCGGCCCTGTTGCGGCGGACCGGTGCCGGCCCCGTTTCCGCTTCGACGGCCAGCAGCGCGGCCGCGTCGGGAGCAGACGAAGCGCGCCGCAGGAGCTCTTCGGCGCGCGCCAGATCGCGCTCCACTTCCTGGTGCCGCGCCGCGATGCGCGCCGCCGCCGACAGGTAGCGCTTGGACTTCTTCAGCCAGCGCGAGGCGTTCTCGGCGGCGCTCAGCGCGGGGTCGAGCTTCAGGGTCACCTCGCGCGGCGTCCCGTTCTCGTCCGTCTGCGTCCAGTCGGGCAGCTTCACCTCGGCGACCCCGCGCGGGATCCGCGAGGCGTGCGGCAGCAGCAGCTCTGCCTGCGCCAGGCTCTCGCTGGCCCCGGCGGCGCGCGCGGAGTCCGCCTCGACCGCGGCCAGGGTGCGCCGCGCCTTGACCGTCCGGCTCTTCAGCAGCGCCACCGTCTGCTTCCGGCGCGCCGCGAGCCCGGCCTCTTCTTCGCCCTCGAGCGCCTCGCGCACCAGCGCGGCGCGCTCGGGCAGGGCGCCCGCGGTCGAGAGCGGCAGCTCGCGCGCCTCGGGAAATTGCGAACCGGGCCGCCGCTGCGCGCCGCTCGCGGCCCAAAGAATTTTTTGCTCCGCGTCCAGCAACAGGAGCGCGCCGCCGCCGCCGGCTGCTGCCTCGGCCACCAGCGTGCGCGGACCTTGCGGCGACTCGAAGCCAATCCAGGGAGACGGCGCCCGCCGATCGCTCGCGAGCATCAGCCGCACCGAGAGCAGCCGCGCGCCTTCCAATGCATTGCGCAATGCGGCTTGCGACTTGGGCGCGCCTTCGGCCGAGATGGGCCGCTCGTCGGCCAGCGCGGCCAGGCCCAGGTGCCCGTCGATGATGGCGAGCTGCGTCTTTCCGGGGATGCGCAGGTGCAGGACGCAGAGCGAGGCGGAGGGCAGCCAGAGCTTCTGCAGCGCCGCGCCGCGAAGCGGCAGCAGCTCGGCGAGGAGCCGTTGTTTCTGCTCGTCTGTGAGGGGAGATTGCACCGCGACCGCCAACACCTTCTTGCTTTCACGACCCGCGGGCGGCCTCGCCTTCACTTGAGGCCGCCCGGCTAGGCCGGGCTGCTCTACTTCTTCTTTGCTGCCTTCTTCTTGGCAGTCTTCTTAGCAGGAGCAGCTTTCTTTGCAGCCTTCTTTGCGGCTTTCTTCGTCGCCATCAGTGGTCCTCCTCCCGATTTTTCGCTCTTGTGAGCGGGTAGAAGCACGATACAGACGCGGATCTTTCACGTCAAACAATCAGAAAAAATTTTGAATCGATCTTTTGCCGCGTTCGATCGTCAAACGGTCTTTCATCCGCCCCGCGGGGCGCTGTTAGAATGCCGCCGATGCGTCAGCTCAACCTCTTTCCCGACTCTCCTCAGGCGGCAGCTTCCGAGCCATTCGTCGCCGCGCAGGAAGAGCAAACACAGAGTGAAAAACCGTCGCGCATCCACGTGCTGCCCGACGGCGCGAGCCTCGTCTTGGCGGCGCAGTTGAGCTCGCTGTTGCGCGAGCCGGTGGAGGTGGAGCTGACCGACAACGCCTGGACCATGGTCAGCTACCGCCGCGTCCAGGGCCGCCTGCACTTCCGGCTGCACCACATGTTCGCGCGGGCGCACGAGCCGGTCATCGGCGCGCTGGCGGGCTTCACCGGCAAGAACCGCCGCGCTCACGGCCGCGCCATCGACGAGTACGTCCGCAAGCACCGCGACCTCATCAAGCGCAACTCGCCGCGCGACGAACAGCCGCTCGCGACCCGAGGCCGCGTCCACGATCTGGCGGACCTCTACGACGCGACCAACGCCCGCTATTTCGAGAACAAGGTCCGCGCCCGCATCGGCTGGGGACGCCGCGCGCCCAACCAGCGCCGCCGCTCCATCAAGATGGGCGTCTACTTCCACGATCAGAAGATCATCCGCATCCACCCGGCGCTCGACGACGAGCGGGTGCCGCGCTACTTCGTGGAGATGGTGGTCTTCCACGAGATGCTCCACCAGATCTTCCCGCCCAGCGCCGGCGCAGACGGACGCCGCACCGTCCACGGCAAGGCCTTCCGCGAGGCGGAGCGCAGCTTTCCCGGCTACGAGCGCGCCCGCGCCTGGGAGAAGGCGCACCTCCATTTGCTGCTTCGCCGTACGGAGCCGCGCGGCTAGTTCGGCCGTGAGCGTTTGCGCCGCGGGGTGGGGTTCAATTTTCGCGCTCAAGCACTACAGTCGCCGTGCCTTGAAACGAACGCTCTTAGCTCTACTCCTCGCCGCTGCCTGCGCGACGCCTTACCAGCCCAAGGAAGGCCACCCCGTCCTCGCGGGCATCAAGTTCGAGGGCAACCACAACGTCTCGGCCAAGGAGCTGGAGAGCAAGATCGTCACGGCTCCCACCAGCGGCT
>DATBAA010000163.1:0-9557 GCA_036271755.1 Myxococcales bacterium
CATGCAGGTGAGGATGGCGAAGTGGCGGGCCGGGGGCAGGCCCAATTCGCCCCTGGGTCCGAATGAGGCGGCGTACTTCGCGTTGGCGGCGAGGACTTCTTCCAGCACCTTCGACGACGGCATGGCGGGTCTCCAGTCTTGAACATTGCCAAATCAACAATCCGAAAGGCGGTTCTGGAAAAGACCTAACGCTTGATGCAAGTTGGCGCCAGTGCCCAGCCGCGAAGAGATCCTCGAAGACGTCGCAGCCATCGGACGCATCGCCGCCGTGCCGACCATCCTGCAGGTGGTCTCGCGCACGACCGGGATGCGCTTCGCGGCCGTCGCGCGCGTCACCGACACCACCTGGACCGCCTGCGCCGTCTACGACCTGGTCAACTTCGGCCTCAAACCGGGCGGCGACCTGGTGCTGGAATCGACCATCTGCAACGAGATCCGCCAGCACGGAAAGCCGGTCATCTTCAACCAGGCCACGACCAACCCGCTCTTCGTGAACCACCCGACGCCGAAGATGTACGGGTTCGAGAGCTACGTCTCCATTCCCATCTTCCGCGCCAACGGCGACTTCTTCGGCACGCTCTGCGCCTTGGATCCGCTGCCCGCCAAGGTGGAAGACGCCAACGTGCAGAAGACGCTGGAGCTCTTCGCGCAGCTCATCGCCTCGCAGCTGGACGTCGAGGAGCGGCTGGAGGAGAGCGAAGGCGCGCTGGGCGACGCGCGCGCGGCGGCCAACCTGCGCGAGCAGTTCATCGCGGTGCTGGGCCACGATCTGCGGCAGCCGCTGCAGGCGGTGAAGCTGGGCGCCGAGGTGCTGGAGAAGTCGCAGCTCGAGCCCAGACAGCAGCGCGTGGTGAAGAACATCCAGCGCAGCACGGGCCGCATGCAGGAGATGATCGTCAACGTCCTGGACTTCGCGCGCGGGCGGCTGGGCGGCGGCATTCCGGTCGCGCTCTACTCCGACGAGACGCTCGCGGACGATCTGCGGCACGTCATCGACGAAGTGAAGTCGACGCACCCGGACCACCGCATCGAAGCCGATCTGCAGATCGACGGGCCGGTGGTGTGCGATCGCAGCCGCATCTCCCAGCTGCTCTCGAATCTATTGGCGAACGCGGTCACCCACGGAGCCGCCGACCAGCCGGTGCGGATCTCTGCGCACCGCGCGGACGGCCACTTCGAGCTGGCGGTGATCAACGGCGGCGCGCCCATTCCGGCGGACATGGTGGCCCGCCTCTTCCAGCCGTTCTCGCGCAGCGCCGCCAGCGCGCCGGCCCCCGGGCTTGGATTGGGGCTGTATATCGCCGCCGAAATCGCCAAGGCGCACCGCGGGACCTTGAACGTCTGGTCGTCCGCGGCCGCCGGCACCCGCTTCGTCTTTCGCATGCCGCTGCGGCAGCCCTAACGCGCTTCGCGGCAGGCAGTCAGCACTGCCTCGCGGTCGGCGTCGGTCATTTGGCTGCCGGCCAGCACCTTGCGCAATTGCTCGTCGGTGCGGATTGCCAATTGCAGATAATCAGGCCGGCGCGGAAGCTTCGCCAGCAGCTCCTGCCCGCGCCTCTGCTCCGCCGCGCTCTGGTGCGAAAGCGAGAGGACATACCAGGCCAGATCCCAGCGCTCGGCAACCGGAATGGTGTCGCCATAAGAAGGCATCGCCGTCCCGGGAACGCCATAGGTGACCGCCGCGAAGATGCGCCGCGGAGAGAGCCGCGCGACTTCATTCTTGGACGAGAGATCCGGCGGCAGCGTCGAGAGATCGCGCCGCGCCGGAACGCCATCGGCGCCATGACACGCCGCGCAGGCTTGCCGGTAGAGCGCCCGCGCCGGCCGCGGCTCTCGCGGCGGCAGGACGGCCAATTGAAAGCGCTGCTCGATGCGCGTCTCGAGCTGCCGGGCGAGCAAGATCACCTCGCGCGGCTCTGCCTTGGCCGCCACGCGGTCACCCAACGCAGACAGCCCGGCGGCCAGATCGGCGGTGCCCGCGTCGGTCAAATCCGAAGCCGCCTCGTGCGCAAAGAGCGTCTGCTCGGCCAACTCTTCTTCCGAGATGACCTTCCCGTCCGGACCCACCGCCGACTCATAATCGCCGGCGATATAGGTGAGCATTCCCAGCGCGCGCTCCGCGTGCTCGTGCGGAGTCATCGCCGCGGCCAGGAGCAGCGCGATCATCTAGGGCATCACGGCGCGCAAAGTGCCCGCCGCTCCGTCGGTGACGTACACCAGCCCGTCCTTGCCGAAGGCCATTCCCAGCGGCACTTCGAACGACGCGCTCTGCGCCGCGCCATCCACCGAAGCCATGTCGCCCGTGCCGGCCCAGGTCTGCACGCGCGTCGAATTGCTGTCGGTCCCCGGCGTGACGATCCGCAGCCGTTGATTGGCCGAGTCGGAGATGAGCAGCGTGCCGTTGTTCCAGAGCAGACCCGCTTGCGGTTGCATCTTCGCGTCGTTGCCCGAACCGTCCGCGAAGCCGACGTTGGTGTCGATGCCCGGGCCCACCAGCGTGGTCACCGAGTGATCCGCGTCGGCGCCGATGACCTTCAGCTTTCCCGTCGAGCTGGCCAGGAAGAAGACGCGCTGGTCGGGCGCCACGGCGACCGCGGTCGGATAGTAGAACGACGCAATGCTGGCCGGCCCGTCCAAATCATCGCCGAAGTGGCTGATGGCCAAAGTGGAGACGCTATTGGTGGTGAGATCGAGAACGCGAATGGCTTGATTGCCCGAGTCGGCGATCACGAGGTGTGTCGCGTCGAGGAAGTCCATGCCCATGGGGTCGATGAAGCGCGCCTGCGCTCCCGGACCGTCGGCATAGTCGCCCACCAAGAAAGCGCCCGCGAGCGTGGTCACCGTGTGCTGCGGATCGTTGGCGATCTTGCGGATGACGTTGTTGTGGGTGTCGGCCACGTAGACGTTGCCCACCGGGTCGGCGAGCACGGCCGTGGGTTGGAAGAAGCGCACCTGCAAGCCGGGCCGGTTGTCGAAGAGCGGGTTGCCGTCGCCGTTGCCGTCACCCGCATAAGGGCTCACCGCTCCCGTCGAATCGACGCGCCAGATGCGGTGCGCCTGCGCGTCGGCCACCACGAAGCTGCCGTCCGGGAGCTGCGCGACGCCCGTGGGTCCGGGCATGCCGTGCGCCAGCGTCCTCACCGCGGTGGCGAAGCCGCCGTCCGCTTGCGGCGTGCCGGGCTTGTTGATGTTCTGCAGCCCCGGCGGGATGGGCAGCTTCAAACCCATCTTGAGGATGTTGGCGGTCATGCGCTCGACGCGCGGGTCGCGCAGCGGTCCGTCGACGAAGTGCGAGTAGTAGATGGAGCCCGCGCCGAAGACGAGCGCTCCAGAAGGCGCGCGATAGTAGGTGGCCTGCTGGAAGCTCGGGCGCCCTTCGGCGTCGACCACCGGCGAGTGCGAGACGACCGTCACCGGCGAAGGCGTATCCAGATTGAAGGTGCGATCGTATTCGTAGCCGACCATCTGCGCGATAGTGTCTCCCTCGCGCAGGCCGGTGCCGGCGTAGAGCGGATCGCCGGCGTTCTGCACCGTCCAAGGCTCGCCGAAGAGCAGCCAGCTCTCGTACATGGTGCCGTCCAGCGCCTCTTCCGGCTCGCCGATCTCGTCGTCGCGGTAGCGCGCCGTGGCCGCCTTGGTATTGGCCAGCGGATCCTTGTTGGGGTGCAGCTTGTAGCAGGTGACGATGCGCGAATTGCCGTCCACGCCGGGGCTCTCCTGGCGCGTCTTCCAATAGGCCGCGTTGGCGCCGAAGAAGTAGGCCGGCATGCCCACGTCGCGCGCGGCCTGCACGGCATCGCGCTCGTCGCCGTCCCAATATTCGTCGTGGCCCACGGAGAGGAACGCCCCGCGCCGCACCAGCGCATGCGCGCCTTCGCGGGCGACGTCCAGGTTGGTGGTGTAGCTCACGTCATAGCCGTTGCGCTCGAGGAAGCGCGCCATCAGCGCCTCGTAGCGGAGGATCTGGCCGGAGCCGAAGTCGCTGTCGTACGGCCGGTCGAAGCTGACGCTGGTGGCGAAGCCCAGGCCGTCGTGCGAGTCGGAGTAGAGCCCTTCGCCGCCCCAGTTGTTGTAGGCCTGCGCGGTGGTGACGCTGGATTGAAAGTAGAGATCGGCCTGCCGCTCGTCCTTCACCACGATTGGAATGAGCGCGCCGATATGATCCTGCCGGACGATGCGGACGATGTACAAACCCGAGACCGCGTCCTTGGGAATGGTGACGCTGAAGGCGGCCGGCCAGCTGCACTGCACGAGGCCCGTCGCCTTGGTGTTTGTACAAGGCGGCATCTCGTGGACCGAGACGTTGCTTGGCGACGTGATCTGCCGCGCGCCCGCGCCGTTGTACCAGCCGATGCGATAGAGCGCCCAGCTGGCCGTCGAGTCGCCCGCGCTGCGCACCATGAGCTTCACGGCGTCGCCGGGGCTGGCGCTGACGTGATCGGCGTAAGCCTCGATCTGCAGCGCGAAGGCGTTGGTGAAGCCCTTCTGCCAGCTCGGATCGCCCGGCTTTGCGTTCTCCGCCGGAATCGGATTGACGTAACCTTCCCGCGAGGGCGGCCAGCTGTAGCTCAGCGGCCCCGCGTCTGGACTCGGAGACGTTTGCGTCGTCGTCGGTCCTCCGTCCGGCGACGCGTCTCCTGGCCCCCCATCTGGCAAAGTATCGCCTGGCCCACCATCCCGCCCTCCCCCCGTGCCCTGCGCCGCCCCACCACTGCAAGCGAACGCGAAGCACACCCCCGCCACGCCCACCCATCGCATACGCACCAAAGTGGACAGGGCAGCGAGCCGTCGCAAGGTGCCCGAGGGCGCAGGAAACCGTTTGCCTATTCAAACGTCGACAGACTCACTGCGGCGTGACCGCCCAAGGCTCGCCCACCGGGTTGCCGTCGATGTCGCGCATGACGAACGCGAGCGTGCCGTCCTTGTTCTGCAGCACCGTCGCGAAGCCCGGCGGTGAGTCGCTGGGGCCGCCGCCGACGCCGACGATGACCGCGCGCCCGCCCAGCGAATCGGGGTCGTGCTTGTACGTATGCAAGTGCGCCGTCAGCAGCAGCGAGTACTTGTGGCGGAGGATCTCCTGCACCACCGGATGGCGGCCCATCCGCGAGCCGTCCATGGGGTGGTGGCGGGCGATGATGGTGTAGCGGGCGTGCGCGTCCGCGTCGGTGAGCGTCTGCTCCAGCCATTCGGCCTGCTCGCGGCACCAGGCGTCGTCGGCGATGAAGACGAAGCGGGCAAGTCCCTGGCTGGTCTTCACGTCGGTGAAGTACCAAGGGACCGGCCGCTTGAGCGCGTTCATGTAGATGTCGAAGTTCGCGTCGGCGCCCAGGCCCGGCAGGCAGACGCCCCACTCGCGCAGGTGGCCGCACTCGTGGTTGCCCATGGTCATCCAGAAGGTCGACGGCCCCTGGGCGAGCGCGCTCATGTATTCGCCCATCTGGATTTTGGCCTCGTCGATCGAGCCGTTGCAGACGAACATGTGGTCGCCCAGGTCGAGGCCGAACTGGACGTGCAGGTTCTTCATCGATCTGGCGATCTTGTCGATGACCGCTCCCGGATAATGTTTGGTGTCGTCGCAGTCGCCCGGCCGGGTGTCGCCGGTGAGCGCGAACCAGAGCCGCTGCACGGTGCCGCCCTCGCGGCCGACGGTGCCCCAGGGAACGACGGCCGGCGCGGCGACGCCCGCATCCGCGGCGGCCTCGGCGGGTGGCGGTGGGGGCGGAGCTTCGGCGGCGTGGCCTTCGGAGATGCAGCCGGCGGCGAGCACCAAGACGAGCGCTTTGTACAAGGCTACTCCTTTGCCGGCCGGGTCCAGATCAGCTTGCGCTCCTCGCCGAAGAGGACCTTGTTCACCCCGTCGGGGATAGGGACGAACCGGTTGAGGTTGGAGGAGATCTTCTTGTCGGGAATGCCGGTCTTCACCAGCACCAGCAGCGCATCACCCTCGACGCGCGTCTCGACGTCCTCCACCGCGAGCCCCGCCACCGCCATCATCCCCGAGACGACGATGGCCGTCTGCGCCCCGGGCGCCGGCTCCACCTGGAAGAACTGGACGTCGTCATAGTGCAGGTACGAACCCGCGGTGGCGCAGGAGATCGCGAGCAATGCCACGGGCAGGAATCGTCTAGCCATGGCGCGGCACCTTACTCCATGCCACCCCCGCGAGTGTGTAGACGACGACGCCCGCGGCTTCATCGCTGCGAGATCCGCGGCGGCTTCCGCTCCGCGGCCTTGTCGAACGGCTCGGCGTACGGCGAATTCCAGTTGCGCTCGAAGAACCTCTCCAGCTGCTTGGGGATCTCGCCCGCCTCGATGAGCAGCGCCACGTTGCGGCTCTTCTCGAAGTAGTCGCGCTCCCAGTTGCTGGTGCTCACCACCCCGCGCTCGCCGTCGGCCACGCAATACTTGGCGTGCGCCACGCGCGCATAGGGAATGAACGGCGTCACGGGCGGAATGGCCAGGATCTTGACCTCGATGCGCGGATCGAGAGCCATTAAAGCCGCGGCTGTCTTGGGCCGCAGCTCCCAGTCGCTGGTGAGCAGCTGCACCTTCACCCCGCGGGCGGCGGCGCGGACCAGGGCCTCGGTCAGCTCGGGGGTCTCCGCATATGTCAGCGTCTGGATGCGAAAGCTGCGCTTCGCCGAATCGATCAACGCGATCAGCTTCGGCAATTCGAAGCGCGCGTTGGCCACCAACAGGCCGCGCGGGTCTTCCAACAAAGTCACCGGCGCTTCGTCCGGCGGCGGCGGCGCCAGCGGCTTGGGCGGCCTGACCCCTTGCGCCAGCGCCCAATCCAGCTCGAAGACGTCTTCCAAGGCGCGCACAGCATGCGGCTCGGTGAAGCGCACGCCCAGCTCCTGGATGTGCTGCAGCGATCGCCAGTCGAAGTTCTGCGAGCCCAGATAGCCCGTCTTCTCGTCGACCACGAAGTACTTCGCGTGCAGCACGCCGCCGCTCGTCAGCTTGTACTTCACCACCTGCGCGCCTGTCGCGGCCAGCTCCGCCAGCATTTGCGGATAGGTCTTGGCAAAGCCCGCGTCGGCGAGAAAGCGCACGCGCACGCCGCGCTTCACCGCCGCCTCGAGGGCCTGGATGACCGGCGTCAACCGGCTTTGGCCTTCATCGCTGACATAGAACTGCGCCAGGTCGATGCTGCTCTCGGCGGCGCCGATCATCTCCGGCCAGACGCGCCACGCCTCGCGCAGCCCGCCGTCGTCCAGCGAGGTCGCAACCGGTTCGGACTCGACCAGCTCGAGGGCGCCCGGCGGACCGAACACGGGCGGCGGCGCGTGCGCGCAAGCGAGCAGCGCCGCCAGAACGAAGCAAGCTTTCATGGGCAGAGCTTACTTCTTCTTCTTGGGTTTCTTCGCCGGCTTCTCGCTCTTGGGCGGCGCGCCTTCCCAGATGACCGCCTCGACGTTGTTGCCGTCGAGATCGAGCACGAACGCCGCGTAGCCCGCGTACTCCTCGCGCGGACCGGGCTTGCCGTTGTCCTCGCCGCCGGCCTTCACCGCCGCGGCGTGGAACGCGTCGATCTGCTTCTTGTCCTTGGCGAGAAAAGCGAAGTGCGTGGGCGTCTTGGTCTTGCCCTTCACCACCCAGAAGTCGTGGCGGCCGTCGGCGTCGGCGAAGCCGAAGGAGTTGCCGTACTCCATGTCGCACTTGTAGCCGAGCGGCTTGAGCGCGGCCTCGTAGAACTTCCGGCTCTTCTTCGAGCTTTTGCAGACGAGACTGAAATGTTCGACCATGTTCTCCTCCAGTGGTATCGAGCTGCGCACCATGACCGAGCGTCCGCAACAGGGCAAGCACGGCGCTACCTACGACGACTTGCTCCGCGCTCCAGCTGACAAAATCGCCGAGATCCTCGACGGCAAGCTGGTCCTCACACCCATTCCGCCGTTGGAGTGCTCGTACGTAACCGGCTGCATCATCGGCGACCTCGGACCGCTTCACTCTCGTGAACTAGGATGGCGGTTCATTCTTCGCGTGGAGTTTCATCTACGCGATGACATCGTGGTGCCGGACCTCGCTGGTTGGCGACGGACCCGAATGCCGCAAAGCCCAAAGGGCGCCTTCTGCACTGTTGCTCCAGATTGGGTGTGTGAAGTCATCTCGCCCGCGACCGCCGCCTGCGATCGCACGGTCAAGATGGAGATCTACAAGCGCGAGCAAGTCGGCCACGTCTGGCTGATCGATCCGGCGCTGCGGATCATCGAAAGCTATCGGCTGCGCGAGGGTCAATGGATCCGTGCGCAGGCCGCACATGGCAACCTCTCAGTCCACCTCGAACCATTCGCCGAGATCGAGTTGGATCTCTCGAGCTGGTGGGGCGAGCTGCCCTAGACGCCGAGCATCTTGCGGATGCGCTTGCAGAAGCCGGCAGCCCGCGGAGTGCACTGGCTGGCCGCTTTCTTCCGCACGAGATCGACGTCTTTCCGGCTACTGGTGCTGCCGCAGAAGCGTTCGACGAATCTGCGAAAGGCGGTGTCTCCTTGCAACGGTGCGAAGCGTAGCGCGGCTTCCCACTGCTTCCCTAGCATCTGGATATTGAGATCGTCCCAGAATTCACCGAGTACGCCGTCGGCGCAGGCTCCGTGACGGTCGACGAAGAGCTTGTATTGCTTCCAGGCCTCGTCGCCAGCCGCCGTCGATTCAGGGACCTTGAACGCGGTCAGCGCGGCCTCGGCGGCGTTCACCATTCCGCCCGTGCAAACGGGAGCCCCAAGCAAGACGACCGCGAACCAGGTCACGCGCGGGCTTTCGGGTGGTTGGGCTTCACGTCGTCCTTGTGCTGCTCAGCCGATCGCGCCGTCAGCACCTTCTGCGCTTCGTGGGTCGGCACCTCTTCGTAGCCCTGCAGCTCCATGGTGAAATAGCCCATGCCCTTGGTCATCGACCGCAGCTCGGGCGCGTACGTGCGCAGCTCGGCGTGCGGCGCCTGCCCGTGAATGAGCGTCCCTTTCGAAGTGGGCTCCATTCCCGAGATCTTCCCGCGCCGCGCGGTCAAGTCGGCGATCACCTCGCCCAGCATCTCGTCCGGCACCACCACCTCCAGCCGCATCATCGGCTCGAGCAGGATCGGCTTCGCCGCGATCAGCGCGTTCTTCAAGGCCATGGAGCCGGCGATGCGGAACGCCATGTCCGACGAATCGACGGTGTGGAACGACCCGTCGACCAATCGGGCGCGAAAGTCCACCAGCGGAAACCCGCCCAGCGGACCCTGCCGCGCCGCCTCGCGGATGCCGTGCTCCACCGAGCCGATGAAGACCCGCGGAATGGCGCCGCCGACGATGGCGTCCTCGAACTGGATGCCGCTTCCGCGCGGCAGCGGCTCGAGCTCGAGCCAGCAATCTCCATACTGCCCGCGCCCGCCGCTCTGCCGCTTGTACCGTCCCTGCGCGCGCGCCTTGGCAGAGACAGACTCGTGATAGGCCGGGTGTGGCAGCTCCAGGTGCACGTCGGCGTCGAACTTGCGCTTCAGCTTCTCCATGGCCACTTCGATGTGCACCTGCCCCATGCCGCGCAGCAGCGTCTCGCCCGTCTCGGCGTCGCGGATC
>DATBAA010000164.1:0-4443 GCA_036271755.1 Myxococcales bacterium
GGGCTTCGAGGTGGACGTCGCCGCCGATGCGTCGACCGCGCTGCAGCGGGTGAAGGAGCACGCGCCAGAGGCCATTCTCCTCGATCTGATGCTGCCCGATCTCTCCGGCACCGAGGTGGCGCGGCAGCTGAAGAGCTCGACCAAGACCGCGCAGATTCCCATCATCATGCTCACCGCGCGCGGCGACGAGGTGGACCGCGTGGTCGGCTTCGAGCTGGGCGCGGACGACTACATCGTCAAGCCGTTCAGCGTCCGCGAGGTCGTCTTGCGCGTGCGGGCGGTGCTGCGCCGGGGCGCGCCGGAAGATCCGGCGCAGAAGCAGCGCGACACGCTGGGGCCGCTCAAGCTGGACTTCGAGGCCCACCGCTGCTTCGTCGACGGAGAAGAGATCGAGCTGACCGCGCTGGAGTTCCGGCTGCTCGCGACCTTCCTGGAGCGCGCGGGCCGCGTGCAGACCCGCGAGCAGCTCCTGCGCGACGTCTGGGAGATGGCCGGCGACCTGCAAACTCGCACGGTGGACACGCACGTGAAGCGGCTGCGCGAGAAGCTGAAAGGCGGCCGCGACTTGATCGAGACGGTGCGCGGGCTCGGCTACAGAATGGCCGACCCGGCGGGCGAGTAATGCCTTTCTGGAGCCGCGAGCCGACGCTGGCCGAGGCCCTGCAAGTCATCCGCGAGCAGCTGCGCGCGGGCACGTTGCCCGAGGACATTGCCAAAGAGCTTCAGCAGCGCAACCGCCCCATCGTCTCCGCCGGCCGCGAGCCGCCTGGCCTGCAGGAGCTGCTCGAGGGCATTCCCAGCCCGGCCGCGCTGCTCGAGGTCGGCGGCCGCATCGCCGCGCGCAACAAGGCCGCGACGGATCTGCTCGGCCTCGCGCCGATGATCGGCGACATCAGCGCCGAGCTGGGCGAGCTGTGTGCGCGCGCGCTCGCGGGCTGGCCGCACAAGCGCGAGCTGCCGCTCGGCGAGGCGCAGATCGAAGCGCACGTCGCGCCGCTGACGCGCGCCAGGGCGCTGCTGGTCATGAGAGATCTGTCGGCCGAGCGCCGCGCGGACCGAGTCCGGCGCGACTTCATCGCCAACGCCAGCCACGAGCTGCGCACGCCGGTGACCGCCATTCGCGGCGCCGCCGAGACGCTGCAGGACAGCGTCGAGCTGCCGCCCGAAGCGGAAGGCTTCGTGGACATGATCGCGCGCCACGCGCTGCGGCTGACGCGGCTCACCGACGACCTGCTCGATCTCTACAGATTGGAGACCGGCACGCTTACGCTCGAACGAGACAGCGTGCAGCTCTTGCCGGTGGCCACGGCCGCGCTGGAATTGGTGGCGAAGGCCGCCGCCGAGAAGCAGCTGGCGCTGCACAACGAAGTGCCGGAGCGGCTGCGGGCCAGCGCCGACCGCGCCGCGCTCGACCAGATCCTGCTGAACCTGTTGGACAACGCGGTCAAGTACACGCCGGCCGGCGGCAGCATCACCGTCCGCGGCGAAGGCCTGGGCCCAAGCGTGCAAATCTCCGTCAGCGACACCGGCCCGGGCATCGACCGCAAGCACCAGGCGCGCCTCTTCGAGCGCTTCTACCGGGCAGACGAAGGTCGGTCTCGCGCGCAGGGCGGCACCGGCCTGGGCCTCGCCATCGTAAAGCATTTGTCACAAGCGATGGGCGGCGAAGCGGGCGTCGAAAGCAGCAGTAAAGGCAGCCGCTTCTGGGTCAAGCTAGCCTCGGCCTGAGCTCCGGCCGACACTTTTGTCACACAATTGCCATCTGAGACCTGTAGAGGGCCGCATGCTCGAAAAGTTGATGCCGAAGTCCGATGAGTTCTTCGACGACTTCGACGCCCAGGCCGACGCCACCGTTCGCGGCACCAAGCTGCTCGCCGCGCTCCTCGACGACTTCACCGACGTGGAGAAGAAGGTCTCCGCCATCAAGGACGTGGAGCACGAGGGCGACGACATTGCCCACCGCTCCTTCGAGCGGCTGCACCGTCAGTTCATCACGCCGTTCGACCGGGCGGAGATTCATCGCCTGCTGGGCCACATCGACGACGTGCTCGACCTGACCGACGCCACCGCCGAGCGGCTGTTGCTCTACGAGGTCGGCACGCCGCCGCAGGCCGCGAAGGACCTGGCGCGCGTCCTCGTGCCTTGCGCGCAGAAGCTGCAAGAGGCCGTGAAGCTGCTGCGGAACATCAAGCACCCGGAGCAGATCCTCGCCGCCTGCCGCGACATCAAGACGCTGGAGAGCGAGGCCGACGCGCTGGGCCGCGCGGCCATCGCGGCGCTCTTCAAGAGCGGGTCCGACGCGCTGAACATCATGAAGTGGAAAGAGATCTACGACTTGATGGAGACCGCGACCGATCGCTGCGAGGACGTGGCCAACGTCATCGAAGGCGTGGTGTTGGAGCACGCGTAAGTGATGCTCTACCTGGTCATTGGTCTGGTCGGCCTCGCGCTGGTGTTCGACTTCATCAACGGATTCCACGATTCGGCAAACAGCATTGCCACCGTGGTCTCCACCCGCGTGCTCTCCCCCGGGCTGGCCGTGGGCTGGGCGGCGTTCTTCAACTTCGTCGCGGCCTTCGGCGGCGAGCCGAAAGTCGCCAACACCATGGGCAAAGGCGTCATCCAATTCGACTTGCTCAAAGCCGAAGGAACGCCCACGGTCCTCATCGTCATCTTCGCCGCTTTATTGGGCGCGATCCTATGGAACCTGCTCACCTGGTGGTGGGGACTTCCGTCGTCTTCATCGCACGCGCTCGCCGGCGGACTCATCGGCGCGACCTTGCCGGCGCTGGGACTGCGCGGATTGGTCGGTGCGGGCATCGGCAAGATCGCCGCATTCATCGTGCTCTCGCCGCTGATTGGAATGCTGCTGGGAACGACGATGATGATCCTCACGACCTGGGTGGTGAGGAAGCGATCTCCGCTACAGGTGGACACCTGGTTTCGGCGGCTGCAATTGGTGAGCTCGGGAATCTTCAGCTACAGCCACGGCACCAACGACGCGCAGAAGACCATGGGCATCATCGCGGTGGTCTTGTACGGAACCATCTGGTCGGACCGGAAGTTCAGCATTCCCTTCTGGGTCATCTTGCTCTGCCACGCGGCCATGGCCCTGGGCACGGCCCTGGGCGGCTGGCGCATCGTCCGCACCATGGGACACAGCCTGACCAAGCTGCAGCCCATCGGCGGGTTCTGCGCGGAGACGGGCGGCGGCGTGACCATTCTGGCCATTTCGCATTTGGGTATTCCGGTCTCGACGACGCACACCATCACCGGAGCCATCGTCGGAGTGGGCGCGACCCGCGGCGCGCGGGCGGTGCGGTGGGGAGTGGCCGGCCGGATCGTCTGGGCGTGGATCATGACCATTCCCGCCTCGGCAGCCGTCGCCGCCGCCGTCTTCGTGAGTACCAAGACCGTCATGTCCTTGATGCGCTAGCTTGTCTGGCTTGACCAGACAACGATGTCTGGTTAGTCTAGACAACATGAAGGTGCGGATCGATGTCAGCGCGGCGGATCCGGTCTGGCGGCAGATCGCCGATCAGATTCGCGCGCACCTCGTCTCCGGCCGGCTGCGTCCCGGCGCGCGGCTGGCGACGGTGCGCGAGCTGGCCATCGACCTGGGCGTCAACCACAACACCGTCGCCACCGCTTACACGCGCCTCGCCGAAGAAGGCTTTCTCCGGCTGGTGCGCGGCGTCGGCGCTGAGGTGGTGGAGCGCGCGGTGCCGAAAGCGCAAGCGGGCGAGCCAGAACGCTTCGCGCGCCGCTTGTCCGCGCTGGTGGCCGAAGCGCGCTCGTTGGGTGTACCGCCGCTTTCGTTGCAGGCGGCGTTGGTGCGAGAAGCGGAGGGATTGCTGTCATGAACGACATTCGCGAAGCAGATCTCGAACCCGATGAGAGCGGTCTTCCCGGCGGCACCTTCGGCCAGCTGCTGCCGTTCCTTCTGCTCGTCTCCGGCGCCATCTGGCTCTACTTGAACTGGGACAGCGTGCCCGATCCGGTGCCGATGCACTGGAACGTCCGCGGCCACGTCGACCGGTACGTCTCGCGCAGCCCGGTGGCCGTGGCAATGCCGCTGCTCATCTCCGCCAGCACCTGCCTCATGCTGCACTTCATCGCCCGCATCATCCGCGGGGCAGCCCCCAGAGGAGCTACGCGCAAGCCGTCGCTGCGGCTCTTGCTCATCGCGGAGATCTTCATCGCCGGCGTCTGCTGCGCCGTCGTCATGGTCTCGGCGAGCAACGGCAGGCTCTTCGTGCCGGGCGTCACCTTCATCGCCGTGCTGACCGCGGCGCTGCTGGGCACCTGCATCGTGCTCTTCGCCAAAGTGCCGAAGACGCAGCCGCGCAACCCTGCCGGATATCACCCGCTCTACTATTCAGACCCGGAAGACCCGGCGCTCTTCGTCCCGAAGCGAAGCGGCCTCGGCTACACCGTCAACTT
>DATBAA010000165.1:0-5895 GCA_036271755.1 Myxococcales bacterium
GAGATCTTCCCGCGCCGCGCGGTCAAGTCGGCGATCACCTCGCCCAGCATCTCGTCCGGCACCACCACCTCCAGCCGCATCATCGGCTCGAGCAGGATCGGCTTCGCCGCGATCAACGCGTTCTTCAAGGCCATCGAGCCGGCGATGCGAAATGCCATATCCGACGAGTCGACGGTGTGGAACGACCCGCCGACCAATCGCGCGCGAAAGTCGACCAGCGGAAAGCCGCCCAGCGGACCCTGCCGCGCCGCCTCGCGGATGCCGTGCTCCACCGAGCCGATGTAGACGCGCGGAATGGCGCCGCCGGCGATGGCGTCCTCGAACTGGATGCCGCTTCCGCGCGGCAGCGGCTCGAGCTCGAGCCAGCAATCTCCATACTGCCCACGCCCGCCGCTCTGCCGCTTGTACCGGCCCTGCGCGCGCGCCTTGGCGGAGACGGACTCGTGATAGGCCGGGTGCGGCAGCTCCAGGTGCACGTCGGCGTCGAACTTGCGCTTCAGCTTCTCCATGGCCACTTCGATGTGCACCTGCCCCATGCCGCGCAGCAGCGTCTCGCCCGTCTCGGCGTCGCGGATCAGCTCCAAGGACGGGTCTTCTTCAATCAGCTTGTGCAGCGCGACCGAGACCTTCTCCTCGTGCTCGCGATCGATCTTCAATGCATAGGAAATGACCCGCTTCGGCTCGGGAATGAGCGAAAGTCGCAGCGGCGGGGCGTCGGAGGCGCAGAGCGTGTCGCCCACGTGCACGTCCTTCAGCTTCATCAAGCCGACGATCTCTCCCGCCCCCGCCTCGGCCACCTCCAGGGTCTTGCCGCCGTCGAGGTGAAAGACGTGCTGCACCACCTCGGTATGCCCGGTGCGCGGATTCACGATGGAAGACCCGTGCTTCACCGTCCCCGAGAAGATGCGGCAGGCCGTCAGCCGGCCGACGAAGTGATCGACGGTGTTGCGAAACGCCAGCATGGTGAGCGGCGCCGTCCGCTGCGCCAGGCGCGAGACCGCGGCGCCGTGCGGGTCCTTGCCTTGAATCTCGCGCCGCACGTTCGGCGCCGGCAGATACTTCACCAGCGCATGCGCCACGTCGTCGACGCCGATGCCCGTCCGCGCCGCGCAGGCCACCACCGGCACGAAACGCCGGCCGAGCACCGCGTGCGCGATGCCGCTGACGAGCTCCTCTTCAGAGGGCTCCCGTCCGTCCAGGTACTTCTCCAGCATGGCGTCGTCGGTCTCGGCCACCGCCTCGATGAGCCGCGTCCGCAGCCGCCGCGCCTCGGAGGCCAGCGCCTCGGGAATGGGCTCGTCGATATACCCGCCGAATGTCCCGTCCTTGCGCAGCCGGTACGAGTGCGCCCGCAGCGTGATCAGGTCGACCACGCCGCTGAACGATTCGCCCAGCCCGATGGGCAGCTGCAGCGCTATGGGCTTGGCCTTCAGCGTCTTCTCAATGTCATCCAACGCACGCAGGAACGAGGCCCGCTCCTTGTCGAGCTTGTTCACGCAGGCAAGAAGTGGCAGAGAGCGTTCTGCAGCCATCTCCCAGTGCGCCTCGGTCTGGTGCTTCACGCCAGAGACGGCACTGACGAGCAGCAGGCCGCCCTCGCTCACGGCCATGGAGCGGTCGGCGTCGGTCAGGAAATCTGAGAAGCCCGGAGCATCGAGCAGGTTCAGCAGCACGCCCTCGTGCTCGGCAAAGGTGATGTGCGTCGCGACGGTGAAGTTGCGCTTCGTCTCTTCAGGATCCCCATCCAGGTGGCTGGTCGAGCCATCCTTGGAGGCGCGCGCCGGCGCGTCGTGGCGCAAGAGCGCCTCGGTGAGCGCGGTCTTGCCGGCGCCGTCGTGGGCGATGATGGCGACGTTCCGGATGTTCTTCGGCTCTTGCATGGGCGAAAGCCTATGCCAACGCAGCGCTCTTGTAGAGGAGCACGCATGCGCTTCTTCGCGCTCTGTTTGCTAGCCGTCTCACTGTCCGCCGCCGCCCAGAGATTTCCCAACGCCGGGACGGAGGCGCCGCTGGACGCCGCCGCGCTCTTCGACGACGGCAGCTCCCTGGACGGCAACCCCGGCGGCCTGGGTTTCGTGCGCGGCCTCGAGTTTGACTGGATTCACGACGGCGCCTATCTGGCCGATCGGAACGGCAGCAACGGCTTTTTGCTGACGGGCGGCGCCGGCGGCTTCACGCTGGGCGCGGGCCTCGACTTCCTCAACCGCCACACGTTCGCCTGCGACACCACCATCAACAACTGCTTCAACGGCACGGTGCCGTCGTCGTTCCGGCGCGTCAGCCTGGGGCTCGGGTTGCAACTGGGCCAGCTGGGCATCGGCGGGGTCTATCGCAACACGTCCGGCGGAGATCCGTTCCACCGCGACGCCAGCCTCGACCTCGGCGCGGTCTTCCGGCCCGAGCGCTTTCTCGCGCTGGGCTTCTCCGTGGCGGACGCCAACGCGCCCACCGACGTGCAGCCCCGCCGCTGGGATCTCTCGCTGGCGGTGCGGCCCGCGGCGTACGTCTCCTCGAGCTGGAACGAGCTGACCATCGCAGGCGACCTGCGCTGGAGCGAGTGCTCCAACACCGCGCTCCTCGGGACCCCTTGCGGCTTCGGACCCAACAAGGAGTGGTTCGTGACGGCTTCGGCGCCGGTCGCGCGCGGAGTCCGGCTGCTCGGCCAGGTGGGCGTCCTCGAGCAGAGCCAGAAGAGCGGACTCGTCGGCCTGCAGCTCGACCTGGGCCATCTGGGTGCGACCTACGCGGTGCGCGCCCAGCCCGGCGCCGCCGAGCAGCTCTGGCGGCTGCGCCTTTCGTCGCAGCGCTGGCCGGGCATCGACCTGGGCAAGGCGCGCGGCGTCGAGATCGATCTGAACCGCGCCCTCGAGCGGCCCCGGTTGTCAGCGGCGACGTTCATCCTCGGCGCCACCGTCAAGGACCCCTTCTCGCAGCTGCTCGCCACCATCGATCGGGTGGCCCGCGACGGGTCGGTGAAGGCGGTTGTTTTCCGCACCAGCGGCCTCTCCATCGGCATGGGCCGGGCCGACGAACTGCGCGCCGCAATTGAAAATTTGCGCGCCCGGGGCAAGAAGGTGCTTTTCTATCTGGAATCCGCCGGGGACCTCGAATATAGTGTCGCTTCTGCAGCCGACGGGATCTACGCTGCACCCCAAGCTGTCCTGCTGGTGAATGGTTTTTCCGCGACGGCTCTTTTCGCCGCCGCGGGCCTCGACAAGGTCGGAGTGAAGGCGGAGTTCTTCCGCGTCGGCGCTTACAAGAACGCGCCGGATCTCTTCACCCGAACCGGAATGTCGGGCGAGCAGCGAGAGGTCGCAGCCTCGCTCCTCGACGATGCGTTCGCTCGTTACGTAGGGCGCGTCGCCAAGGCCAGAGGCTTGACCGAAGTCAGGTTCAAAGCGCTTCTCGACCAGGGCATCTTGAGCCCGGCAGAGGCGCAAAAGGCGGGTCTGCTGGACGGGCTCTTGTACCCCGACCAGCTCGAGGAGGAGGCAGGGAAGCTGGTTGGCCGGAAGGTGGCCGTGGCGAACATCTCGGTCGAGCCGCCCTCGGTGCGCGAGACGCATTGGGGGTTCGGCCGGCGCATCGCGGTGGTGCGCGTCGAAGGCGACATCGTGCACGGAGACAACGCGCGCGATCCGTTTGGCGCAGTCACCGCGGTGGGGTCGAATCCGGTCGTGCGGGCCATCCGCCGCGCAGCCGACGACCCGTGGGTAGCAGCAATCGTGGTGCGCATCGATTCGCCGGGAGGCGACGGCACCGCGTCTGATTTGATCTGGCGCGAGCTCTACCGCGCCCGGAAGGAGAAGAAGAAACCAGTGGTGGCGAGCATGGGCGACGTGGCCGCATCGGGCGGCTATTACGTGGCGGCGGGCGCGGACGAGATCCTCGCCGAGCCCTCGACCATCACGGGCTCCATCGGCGTCTTCATCGGCCACTTCGACGCCGAAGAGCTGTTCGGCAAGCTGGGCCTGCGCATGGTCACCACCAGGCGGGGCGAGAGCGCGGACTTGTTCGAGCCCAACCGCAGCCTCACCGACCCGGAGCGCAAGACGATGCAGGCCTGGGTGGACGGCTTCTACAAAACCTTCGTCGAGAGAGTCAGCGAGGCGCGCAACTTGAAGTTCGACGAGGTCGATCAAATTGCTCGCGGCCGCGTCTGGACCGGAGCGCAAGCGTTGGACCGGCATCTGATCGACAAGCTGGGCAGCCTCGAGGACGCCATCTCCGAAGCGAAGATCAAGGCCGGGCTCGACGCGGACGCGCCGCTGGAGGTCGAAGACGAGAGCGAAGCGAACTTCGCCCTCTCGGACTTCGCCGGCGCCTCGTCGGGCTTCTCCGTAGGACAGCTGCCCATGGCCTCGCGCATCCTCAAAGCCGTGCATCTGCTGGGGGAGCCCGGGACCGTCCGCGCCGCCCTGCCCTTCGAGCTGGAGGTTCGCTGAATGGCCCTGACGGTGCTCATCGTCGAAGACGAACAGAGCGCCTCGCGGCTGCTCGCGGTCATTGCCCAGGAAGTCGGCTTGTCCGCGCGCACCACCGCCTCGGGTCTGGAAGCGCAACAACTTTGCGAGCAGGCCGCGGCAGCCGGGCAGCCTTTCTCAGCGGTAGTCCTCGACCTGGTCCTGGCCGAATCGGACGGGTTTCAGTTCGCCACCGCGGCCCGGGCAGCGCCGTGGGGCGCCACGCTGCCGCTCATCATCGTCAGCGGCGTCTATAAACAGCTGCCGCCCGACTTTGCCGCCAAGGTGAAGCCGGCGGCGTTCTTCGCCAAGCCGTTCGAGCCGGCGGCGCTGCGCGCGACGCTCACCAGGCTCACCGGCGCCGCGGGCGGCTCTTCGGCAATCGAGGGGCAGCTGGCGCAGAAGCCGGCGGCGGCGCTCTTCGTCGAGCTCTTGCGCGGCCGGCAGACGGGAGTGCTCACCTGCTCGCAAGAGGGGCTGCGCCGGGTCATCACCTTCCAGCAGGGCATGATCCGCTTCGCCCAGTCGAACTTGAAGGCCGAGACGGTAGGTGCTCCACAAGTTGCCTCGGGCCTCATCAAGCAGACTTCGTTCGACCGCGCGGTGGCGCTGGCCAGGCAGCAGGGCATCGCGCTGCACGAGGCGCTGGCGGCGGCCCGGGTGCTCACGCCCGATCAGCTGAAGATCGCGCTCAAGCAGCAGGCGGTCGACGTCTGCGCCGGAGCGCTCGCGCTGCGCGAAGGCGACTACCGATTCGAACCCAAGCAGGTCGAGGCGGTGAGCAACCTGCCTGACTTGCGGCAAAGCCCGGTGCCGCTCATCCTCGAAGCGGCGAGGCGCGGCGGAGACTCCAGCGCTTCTCGCAAGTGGCTGGAGGAGCACTCGCAAGAGCGGCTCAACCGCGGCCCCGAGCTGGAGCGCGAGATGTTCGCGCTGAAGGCTTCGTGGCCTGGCGAGGGAGTGACCGCCGTGGCCACCGGCGGCCGCACGGTGGGCGAGGTGCTGGCGCGCGCCAAGGACGCCGAGCTGCCGCTCTTGCACTACCTGGCCATGAGCGGGCTCATCGTCCTCTCGGGTGGTCCGAAGACCGCCGCCGCGGCCGCCAAACCGCACCCGGCCGCCAGCGCGGCAGCGGCCGAGGAAGATCGCGGCAAGGTCTTCACGCCGCCCGAAATGAACGCCCGCCGCATGCTCTTCGGCGAGAGCGACCACTTACGTGAAGCCACGCACTACGAGCTGCTGGGCGTCCCCGAGACTGCCGGTGCGGATGAAATGAAGAAGGCTTACTTTGCAGCCGCCAAGCGCTACCACTCCGACTCGTTCAGCGGATTGAATCTTGGCTCGGCCCAGAAGGTGGCCGAGGATCTCTTCGCCCGCGTCAACGAGGCCCACTCGGTCTTGACCGACAAAGAGAAGAAGGCCGAGTATGACG
>DATBAA010000166.1:0-3775 GCA_036271755.1 Myxococcales bacterium
ATCTGGACCAAGAATGAAGGGCTCGTCTACGCGCTCTGCCTCGCCGCGGGGCTGCTGGCGCTGAAGCGCTCCAAGCTGCCGCCGTTCCTGCTCGGGACGCTGCCCGGACTCGCGCTGTTGGCCGCGTTCAAGCTGCTGGCCGCGCCGCCGAGCGCCTTCGTGGGCGAGAGCGCGCTTGCCCGCGCCTTCGACGTTCATCGCTGGGCCGAGCTTTTGCTCTTGAGCCTGCGCCGCGTCGTCTACTTCCAGGACTTCGCCCTCTGGATCGTGGCCTGGCTTCTGGCGCTCGCCGTGATGGGCCGCAAGCTCGTCTCGCCGCTGGGGGTCTCGCTGGCGCTGGCGTTCGCGGCCTGCGCGGGCATCTACCTGGTGCAGCCGCAGCCGCTCGACTGGATCTTCCGCACCTCGGCCGACCGGCTCTTCATGCAGCTTTGGCCTCTGGCGATCTTGCTGACGCTCCCAGCGCTACTGAAAGCCAGAGCGCGTACATGACCTTGTTGTCGTAGAGCAGATCGTGCGCCTGGGCGATGGCCACGAAAGCAGTCAGCGCCGCCAGCCCGCCGATGGACCGCTTGCGCCAGAGCAGGAGCGCCGCCGAGCCGAGCAGCCAGAAGATGGCCAGCAGCCCCAACGGACCCGTCTCGGCCAACGTGGAGAGCTCGAGGTTGTGCGCCCAGGTCCGCATCGGGAAGGTCTTGTCGACGCGGTCGTAGTACTCGCCGCAGACGCGCGGATAGTTGCCGAAGCCGATGCCGCGCAGCGGATGGTCGCGGATGATCTCCTTCGCGCGCGCCCAGATGAAGACGCGGTCGCCGTTGCCGCTGGTGGAGAAGCTGCTCTGGAAGCGTCCGCGCACGCCGGGGTTTAAGGCCGCGAGCAGCGCCACCAGCGCGAGCCCGCCGATGAGCAGGCGCCCGCGCATGCGCGGAGCATTGGAAGAGGTGGCGGCCAGCAGCACGATCACCAGGGATGCCGCGGCGAGGCCCAGGTAGGCGCCGCGATCGAAGGTGACCGCCACCGCGGCCAGGGCCAGCGCCACCACGGCCCGGAGCCACTTCGAGCGCACGGCTCCCGAGACGAGCCCGCCGGCGATGAGCGTGGACAGCAGCGCTGCGACGTGCCCGAAGGTCAGCCGGGAGATGAAGAAGCCCATGGCGCCGAAGCGGTCGGGAACGCCCGGGGCCTGCACCAGCGCCGGCCGCTCGCGCAGGTGGGCGAGGTGCACCAGGTCGATGCCCGTCCGGTACTGCACGAGGCCGACGATGGAAGCGATGGCCAGCCCCGCGCCGGCAAAGAGATAGAGCCGCCCCGGCCAGGCGGGCGGCAGCCTGCGCAGGCCGTGCGTGATCACGAAGTAGCCCACCACCGGCCGCCAGAGCGTCGCGAAGGCCAGCGGCGGCGGCCCGAACGGCGAGATCAGATCGGAGAGGACGCAGACCGCGACGAAGGCGATGATGGGAAGGTCGAGCGGCGGCTGCCTGGGCTTCTCGAAGTCGAGCAACAGGCCCAGGACGGCCACGCCCAGCGCGATCTGCATCGCCGCGATGGAGATGGGCACGAAGAACGCGTGGCTCGCGAGCCCGAAGGCAACCAGCGCGGTGGCAAGAGAACGGCGGCTCAAGACGCGGGCTACATACTACAGTGCGGGCCGGATGAAGCTCCTCCTGCTGCTCGCGATCGCCTCTGCCTGCAAGCCGCCCGTGCCGATCGTGAACTATCACTCGGTGGGCGAGGCGCACGACGAGTACAGCATCTCGGCAACGCAGCTCGCGGCGCAGCTCGATCTGCTGGCCGCAAAGCAGCGCCGCACCATCTCGCTGCACGACCTCGCCGAGGGCAAGTTTGCCAACGGCGACGTGGTGCTGACCTTCGACGACGGCTTCGCCGACGCGCTCACCGTCGTGCTGCCGTTGCTGCTGCAGCGGCACATGCGGGCGACGTTCTTCATCGTCCCGGCGTTCGTCGGCCACCCCGGCTTTCTCGACTGGGACGGAGTGCGCGCCTTGCAGGCCGCGGGCATGGAGATTGGCTCGCACACCGTCGATCACGCGCGGCTGGGAGACCTGCCCGACGGCCGCGTCGCCTGGGAGCTGAAGGAATCGAAGCGGATCCTCGAGGAGCAGCTGCATGCGCCGGTGGAGGCCATCGCCTATCCGTTCAACTCCGTCCGCGCGCGCATTCTCGAGGACGCCCGCGAAGCCGGCTACCGCATCGGCGTCTCCGGCCCCGCGCATGGCGGCGGCGACCCGTTGAACCTGGCGCGAATCAGCATCAAGTCCGGCATCACCCTCGACGCCTTCGGCCACGAGCTCTAGCCGCAATGCCGGTCTGCGGTCCGCGCCCCGGGCTCTCCCGGGGACACCTTCGCCTCCAGCTCATTTGTGACAACGGTGAACGCCGTTTACCGCTGTCACAAATGACGTGAGGGAGAGGGTGCACCCGCCCGCGGGGCGTTTCTCCCCCATTCGGCCGGCTGGATCACGACAACTCTTCAGTTTGAATCGGGAGATATTCCTCAGGCGCGGCAGCGTGGTCGCATCGCAGCCGGATGGCTTGAAAGGAAGACATCTTGCTATCCGAAATTCTCCATCTAGCGAGAAGAGCGCGCGAGTGTCGAGGCTGACTACCGGCTCATCGAGTCCAAGAACTCCTTGTTCGACTTGGTGCCGCGCAGCTTGCTCAGCAAGAATTCCATTGAATCGATTGTATTCAGTGGATGCAAGAGCTGGCGCAGGATCCAGACGCGGTTCAGCTGCTTGTCGTCCATCAGCAGCTCTTCCTTGCGCGTGCCCGAGCGGTTGATGTCCAGGCAGGGGAAGATGCGCTTCTCCATCAGCTTGCGGTCGAGGACGATTTCAGAGTTACCCGTGCCCTTGAACTCTTCGAAGATCACTTCGTCCATGCGCGAGCCGGTGTCCACCAGCGCGGTGCCGATGATGGTCAAGGAGCCGCCCTCTTCGACGTTGCGGGCCGCTCCGAAGAAGCGCTTGGGCTTGTGGAGCGCGTTCGAATCGACGCCGCCGGAGAGGATCTTGCCCGAGGGCGGAACGGTCGCGTTGTAGGCGCGCGCCAAACGCGTAATCGAGTCGAGCAGGATCACCACGTCGCGGCCGCCTTCGACGAGGCGCTTGGCCTGCTCGATGACCATCTCGGCCACCTGCACGTGCCGCGTGGCCGGCTCGTCGAAGGTGGACGACACCACCTGGCCGCGCACGGTGCGCAGCATGTCGGTCACTTCTTCCGGCCGCTCGTCGATCAGCAGCACGATCAAGAACGCGTCAGGGTGGTTGGCGGTGATGGCGTGCGCGATGTCCTGCAGCAGCACCGTCTTGCCCGCGCGCGGCGGCGCGACGATGAGGCAGCGCTGCCCGAACCCGATGGGGTTGAGCAGGTTGATGATGCGCGTGCTCATGTCCGTGCTCTTGTGCTCGAGGTTGATGGCCCGCGTGGGGTAGAGCGCGGTGACGTTGTCGAAGAGCAAGAGCTGCTTGCCCTCCACCGGCTCCAAGAAGTTGATGGCGTCCACCTTGAGCAGCGCGAAGTAGCGCTCGCTGTCCTTGGGCTGGCGGATGAGCCCCTTGATCATGTCTCCGGTGCGCAGGTTGAAGCGCCGGATCTGCGAGGGCGACACATAGATGTCGTCGGGCCCGGGCGAAAACGAGAAGTCCGGGCTGCGTAGGAATCCGAAGCCGTCGGGCAGGACCTCCAGCACTCCCTCGGCCTGGATGGGCACGTCGCCCTTCTGGGCGGTGAGGATGTGGAAGATGAGCTCCTG
>DATBAA010000167.1:0-9404 GCA_036271755.1 Myxococcales bacterium
CGGCCGCGCGTCTCCTGCGCCACGCTGAACCTGAAGCCGAACGCGTCTCCGCCCCGCGCCAGCAGCGGCTCGATGTCCTCGACCCGCACCGCTTCCTGCTTGCCCAGGTTGTCGTTGAGCATCTTGGTCAGGGTCTTCAGGTCGTTGATGCCCTCCGCGCTCTGCACCACCAGCTGCGCGCCCGAATCCTGCGCGCTGGCGAAGAGCGGCACCTCCTGGCCGTCGGGACCGCGCGCCTTGCCCTGGAAGCTCCAGCGATTGCCGTCGGGCCGCTTGATGGCGAACTGCCCGTCGCTGTCTTCCCAGAGCTTCTGCTGCCCGCGCGGCTGAGGCTTGGGCGAGCGGCCGAGCGGCGGCGTGATGCGCGCCTGGCCGAGCGAGGGAGCGAGCGCAAGCACGGCCGCGGCGAAGGCAGCAATCCTCATCGCTTGAGGATCGTCACGACCGCTAGCTCTTGGGAGTGCCTTGCCGGCGCAGCAATTCGTTTTCGAAGGCGAGGCCCGCCTGCGCGGTGGCCAGCTCGAGGATATCCAGCTCTTCGATGGCCCGATTCGAAGGCCCGTTGTCCGCGTAGATGAGCGCGATGACCCGCTGACCGCCCAGCACGGGAAAGATGGCGCACTGCCCCGAGCGCGGCTTTCCCACGATCTCCGCGAACTGCTGGGGCAGCCGCGCCGCTTCGAACTCCGACGCGCGCACCTGCCCGTCCGCCAGGCTGTCCGTCAAAGCATTTCCGCCGGCGAGCGCGAGCTTGAGACCGCGCGAGGCCTGCGCCAGCGGCAAGCCGTTGCTGCCGCTGCCGAACGCGCCCAGCGCCACCAGGCCGTCGCGGCGGACCAGGAAGAGCACGGCGCGCTCCACCGACTCGCTGATGATGTTCATCAGGCTCAGGCTGATGGTGGTGGAGATGAGCCCCGAGCGCAGATCGCCGACGATGCGCCGCAGCCGCGCCAGGTCCGCGTGCTGTGCATGCGACGCGCGCGGCCCGCCGGCGATCAGATCGCGGCGGTTCTCCACCAGCGAGCGAAAGCACGCCGCCAGCGCGGGCACCTCTCCCGGAGCGGCCACCAGCGCGCCGGCCTGATACACCCGCGACACCGGCACTCCTGAATCGACGACAGCCACGATGGACGCGCGGGCGCGCTGCCGCCGCACCACCGTGATGGCCTCCAACGCCACTCCGCCCTGCCGCAGGTCGAGCAGCACCAGCGGCGGCGGCTCTCCCGGCGGCGGCGTCCCGGCGTCGCGCAGGTTGACGCGCACCACGATGGCCTCCGGCAGCGCGTGCGCCAGCTTCTCCGCCAGCTGCTTGTCCGCCGAGACCACTTGGAGCCGCACCCGCTGCTCCAGCGCGGGCGTCACCGGCTGCGAGGGCGTGGCCTTGGCCGGCAGCTTCACCTTGGCGGTGCCGCCCGACGGCGTGAAGACCGGCGGCTTGTTGACCAGGTCGCGGTTGCGCTCGTCGAAGATGCGGAGCGCATCGAGCAGGACCATCTGCGTGTCTAAGTTGAGCGGCCGCACCACGTCGCCCGGCACCACCGCGATGTCGTCGATGGGCTTCACCTGATCGAGCGCGAAGTTGAAGGTACCCTTGGACCAGGTGACCAGATCGTAGACGGTGCGCTCGATCTGCTGCTCGACCGCGCGGTACATCGCCTCGGGCATGATGGCGTTCATCGCCACCAGGACCTGACCGAGCGATCTGCGCGGCTGCTCTTCTTCTTGCTGCTTCAGCGCCGCCGCAAGCAGCGGAGCATCGATGACGCCGGTCTCGATGAGCAGCTCGCCCAGCCGCTTCGAACCCGGACCCCAGGCGTTGACGATGCGCCCGTTGTGAAACCCGATCTCGGCGGTGACCTCGTCCTGCGTCAGCGTCAGCGTGCCGGTGCGGCCGCCCAGGTGGATGAACTGGAGAGCATCGGCGACCGAGACGTCTTCGAGGTTGCCCGATAGGCTCATCGCCTGACCAACTTCACCAGGCTTTCGAGCGTCTTCAACTTGCGGTCGGTCGCTGAATAGACCCGCGCGGCGAAGAGGGCAGAGGCCGCGTGAGCGGCGATGAGATCGAGCAGATCGCGATCTTCCGGCTTGAGCGCGGCCTTGTGCGGGAAGAGCCGCAAGAGCACCAGCGCGCCGACCGTGGTCCCTTGCACTGTCAAGGGCACCGCGGCCACCGCGTCGGAGCCGGCGATGGGCCCGATGCGCAGCACGCCGTCCGACAGCGTCGCGTCCACCATCGCGTCGCCGCCGGCATAGACGCCGCCCGTGTACATGCCGCTCTTGTCGGCCTCGAGGCCTTGGGAGAGCGCGATCTCGCACTGGGTGGCGTTCTCCTTCCAGAAGAGGAGCACGAACCGTTCGGCGCCCAGGAGATTGATGGCGATCTCGGCGATGGTCGACTGCACCTCTGCCGGATCGAGCGTCGCGTGCAGCTGATAGGTGGCGACGTACAGATTCATCAAGCGGCCAACCTGGTGCTCGTAGTCGGCGAGGCGCGCGGAGAGCTCGAGGCGGTCGGACTCGGCGTCGGCCAGGCGCGATTGCAAGTCGGCGGCGGTGGAGGGCGCGTTGGGCTTGGGCTGCGATTCGATCTGCTTGGCAAGCTCTGCGGCGCGGTCGAGCGTGGTGCGGAGCTCGTCGAGGGCGCTGGTCAGCCTGGGCGGTAGCTCTTCCTTCACGGCGACTCCAACGATCCGATGACATGGGCCAGCCGCGTGGCGTCGAACGGCTTGGTCAGGTAGGCGTTCGCGCCCGCCTCGAGACCGCGCTTGGTCTGGGCGTCGCTGCCTTCGGTGGTGACGATGATGACCGGCACCTTGGCCAGCTGCGGGTCGGCCTTGGCGACGGTGAGGAACTCGAGGCCGTTCATGATCGGCATGTTCAAATCGAGCAGCACCAGATCGATGTCCGGATTCTTGCGCAGCAGATCGATGCCGCCCTGGCCGTCGTAGGCGTGCAGAAGCACCACCTGCCGCAGCATGACTTCATACATGCGGTGCAGCAGTTTGGAGTCGTCGACGACCAGGACCTTGCGCGGCGTCATTCAGCTCTCGATTAAGCTCGGTCGAGCGGGCATCGTCAAGGAAACAGCCCCTCGAACGTCACATCGATTCCAATGCCTGCGTCAACTCCGAGAGTGCGTGTGAGTCACCCTTGGTGCGAGCAACCTCCTGCCCCTTGCCATAGGCAGCCTTCGCCTCGTCGCCGCGGCCCAAGGCCTGTAGCAACATACCGTATTGAAGGTAAGCCGCGAGGTAGTCGGGCTTGCGATTGAGCAGCTCCTGCATCTCCGCGGCAGCGCCGGCCGCGTCGCCCTTCCCCTTCAGCTCCAGCGCGAGCGCGTAGCGCGGAAAGGGGTCGTCCGCCGATTCGGCGATGAACTTCCGCAGCATCGCAATTCGATCCATTTACGGCACCTCGAAGCTGTCCAGGTCGTCGCAGATGTGCACTTTGCCAGAGCTGACGGCTATGCGCCTCGCCTCTTCACCGAGATGTCCGACGAAGACGCGCGGGACGTCCGGCAGCTCGCGCTGCAGTGTCTCCCAATCCAGGTGTTTGAGATTTCCCGGATGCGCGTATGTGCACTCACAGCAGAGGACCTTCGCGCCCGTACAGAGCCCCTCCGGCAACTTTCCCGTGTCGCCGCTGAAGGCCGCGCCGTCGATTCGCAGGGAGAGCGCCACGTGCCTGGGCCCCATGTGCTGCGCGCGAAAGGCTGCGATCTTCCGCCCGCACAGCTCTCGCGTCTCGCCCGGCTGCAGCTCGACGACGGTCAGCTCGAAGCGCAGCGGCCGTTCGGCGCTGTCGGCATAGCAGGCGGCCCACAAGGTCTGCAGCCGCTCGCGCGTTCCGGGCGGCCCGCTGGCCAGCAGCGGCCGGGTGCGCTCACCCAGCAGCAAGAAAGGCCAGCCCGCGATGTGATCGCCGTGCAGATGCGTGAAGTGCACCGCGTCGAGCTCCGCCGGATCGCGCCCGAGCTTGCGCAGCGCCAGCAGCGCCGTCGGTCCGAAGTCGACCGCGTAGCTGCCCCGCGCATCGTCCACCAGCCACGCGGTGGTGCCGCGGCCGGAGGCGCAGAGCGCGTCGGCCGTTCCCAGCGCGGTGACCCTCATGGCTGCCTCTCGAGAAAAGGCTTCAGCTGCGCCGCGATGTTGCCCTGCCGCAAGTGGATCTCGCGCCGCAGCGACTCCAGCGAAGCCATGCCGCCGCGCAGCGACACGTCCGTCTGCAGTTGCTCGCCACCGCGATGCCAGCGCAGCCGGAGCATCGGCAGCTCCTTTCCGGCCAGCGCGGCGAACGCACGGTGCAGCACGGCCTCGTCGACTTGAGGCAGCGGAATCGAGAGCAGCGCGCCCTCAGCCTCGCGCTGCACGAAAAGGGCCTCCGCCGTGCACCAGAGATCGCAGACGCAGGCGTCGCGCCAGGCCGGAATCAAGAGCGCGGTGCCGTCGAGAAAGCGCGTGCCGTGATAGAGCGCGCGCGTCCCGTCGGCCAATCGCTCGGCGCCGGCGTCCATCTGCGGCGGTGCCGCTCGTACGAAACGCAGGTGCCGCAGCTTGATCTGCCGGGCCTTGAACAGGAGCGCGCCCGCGACCGTGAGGATCGCGAGCGCGAGGAGAATCAGCCAGACGGGCACTACTCCTTCTCTGATCCGCCCGCGACGTCGTCGAGGTCCTTGAGCTTCTCCTCGACGGCGTTCTTGGCCTTGTCGAAGTTCTTGTTGCAGCTCTGCAGCACCTCGGGCGCGCTCTTGACGGAGATGCCCTTCTCGACGTCCGTGCAGGCGCCCTTGTTGCCCTGCAGGAAGGCCTGGTCGAGCTGATTGGCGTACTGGTTGGTGGCCTGGGTCAGCTTCTTCCAGTCGGAGATGAAGCCGGTGGTGACCTGCGAGCGCGCCTCGACCATGTCCTGCGCCTCGGAGACCTTGCCCTTCAAGTCCGGGTCCGCGATCTGCTCGGACGAGCCGGTCAGCGCCGCCGAAGACGCGGTCGACTGCGCGGCGAACTGCGAGATGGAGACGGCGATGCGATCGTACGTCTTGGCCAGCTCGCGATAGCCGCCGACGATGCGCTTCGCGTCATCGCCCTTGGGCGCGCTGGCGCAGCTGGGCTTGCCCAAGGTGTTGAGCGTGCGCGCCACGTCGCCGACCTTGTCCACCGCCGCCGAGCAGGGCTTGGCCTTCTGCCCCTCGCGCGCCGCATTGACGAACGCCGCCACCGAGGCGAGGTCGCGCTTGTGCTGCGCGCGCTTCTTCAAAGTGAGTCCGACGCCGATGCCCACGCCCGCCAGCACCAGCACGCCGACGATGATCCCCACCAGCATCTTGGGGTTCATGCCCGCGTCGGGACGCTTGCGGCCACCCACCACGTCGACGCGGATGGAGGTCTGCCCGCAGCGCAGCACGTCGCCGTCGTAGAGCTCGACGTCGTCCACGCGCTCGCCGTTCAGCCAGATGCCGTTGGCGGAGCCCAGATCCTTGACGCGGATCTCGCCGTTGATCTTGCTGACCTCCGCGTGCTTGCCGGACATCGAGCTGTCCTTCACCGCGATGTCGCACTGGTCGGAGCGGCCGATGGTGACCACCAGCTGCTTCATCGGATAGGCCTTTTCCTGCCCGTTCGGCCCTTTGACGATGAAGTTCGCCGACACCCCGTCCAAGAGCGCGGGGTTGATCATCTCGGTTTTGGGAGTTCCTTCTTCGCCCATGGGGTTCCTCATAGAGGGCCACGCAAGCCCGGTCAAGGAATCAGCGTTGCTGCATCATTTTTGCGCGCTGGCCTGACCAGCGTCCGCGGCGGCGGGGGTTTCATTGCCGGCGCGCGCCTTCAGCTCCTTGGCGCACGACTCGACGGTCATGCCGGCCTTGAGCGACTTCGAGGCCTCGAGCTCGGTGCAGAGCTTCTTCTGCTCGGCGAGCGGATCGGGAGCGCGGTTGCAAGCCAGAGAGAGCAAAAACAAGAGGGGCGCCATGCGGAACATGGCGCCCCACTTAGCATCTATCGAGGAGGCTTTTCTACTTGTTGCCTTCCTTGTGCATCGCATTGGTGGTCTCGCCGGTCTTCGCCTGCGGCAGGGCGTCCTGCGCGGGAGCCTGGGCGTTGGCCGGAGGCGCCTGCGCCGGAGCCGCCGCAGCGGTCGATTCCAGCTTGGGCAGATCAGCCTTGGCTAGCACTTTGCCCTGCTGCTTCTGGCCCGAGTCGTCCAGCGAGAGCGTAACGCTCTTGCCGTCAGCCAGCGCCGGCAGATCGCGGGCATAGGAGTAGGCGCTGCCGTTGGCGTCGGCGTCGAGCGCGCCCAGGTCCACCGGGTTGCCCGAGGCCGGGGTCAGCCACGTGTGGTAGCTCTGGCCGTTCTCGAGCTTCACGAGGCCGTAGGCGTTGACGCGCATCCAGGTCTTCCCGCCGGCGGCCTCGCCCCAGGTGACGGCGGCCCAGGTCGACTCAGCCTTGGGGGCGGCGTCGGCCACTGGAGCGCCCTTCTTCTTGGAAGGCTTGGCGGCTGCGTCGGCATCGGCCGGGGCCAGCAGCACGGTCACGCGGCCCGGATCGCGGGCGGCGGCCAGGTCGGTCTGCATCTGCCCGGTCGATTTGGTCATGCTGGCGACCTGCTGGTGGGCCTCATCGGCGTCGCGCTGGGCAGCCATCGCCTTCGAGGACGAGGTGCTCAGGCTGGACGCCAGGTAGCCGAGCAAGGCGACGAGCGCTACCACCACCACCACCGCGGGAATCGCTGCGCGCCAGGAGTTGGTGGCCCTGCCACTGGTAAGACGAGCGAAAGACGGCCGGGTATCGGTCAAGGTTGTGTCCATGACCAAACCATCTTCACTAAGTAGTTGAAAAGGAAGGGCTCAGGCGTCGGTTCGGCGGCGAAGCGCAGGCATCAGCGCCATGCACAGGCCGAAATCAGAGTCCTGGGCCGCTTTCGTCTCCAACGGCATTTTCCGCCCTGCTGGAACCACTTCAGCGGCGGGGTCTACAGCGGGGCGGCGGCGGGGAGAACGCCGGTTCGATTCAGCCTTCCTCGGCATGGGGCGGTGCTTGTATCCGACATTGACCGCTCCGGCAACGGTCTTTCGATGCCGGATTGTTGCAATGCGGCATGGCCCCTGAATCGTTCGGGAAGTTCCGGTTTGCGCGCACCGCGTCAGCCTGCTACTCAACCGGCCCCGATGGCCAAAGCAAACCTGAGTCCGCGCAAGGTGACCGCGCCGCAGAAGACGATCGAAACCTTCGACAACCCGCAGCCCAAGCGCGACTACGAGATCCGCTTCGAGTGCCCGGAGTTCACCTGCCTCTGCCCCATGACCGGGCAGCCGGACTTCGCCACCATCCGCATTTCGTATGTGCCGGACAAGCTCTGCGTCGAGCTCAAGAGCCTCAAGCTCTACCTGTGGAGCTTCCGCAACGAGGGCGCGTTCCACGAAGCGGTGACCAACCGCATCCTCGACGACCTGGTCTCGGCCCTGAAGCCGCGGCGCTGCGAGGTCACCGGAGACTTTCTCATTCGCGGCGGCATCCACACCGTGGTCGTCGCGCGCCATCCGTAGTTTCGCGCATTCGGAATTTGCTAGAGCCGATTTCGATCGGCAGGATGGCGCGGTGCTCGCAGGCGAGTTGCATTCCTTCGTGCTCCACTTCGCGGTGGGGCTGCTCCTCGCCTCGTCGTTCTGCGACGTGATCGGCCTCTTGCTGCGCCGCGAGCAGCTGCTCCTGGCGGGCAAGTGGATGACCATCCTGGGCGCCGCCGCCGCAGCCGCGTCGGTCGCGACCGGACTCTGGGCCAAAGAGAATCTGGGCGTTCATAGCGCGTCGGGCGAGGCGCTCTTGCACCTGCACCAGGCGCTGGGCTTCATCGTCGCCGGGCTCTGGGCGCCGCTCGCGCTCTGGCGATCCTTGGCGGGGCCGGCGCTGCCGCTGCGGGCGCGGACCATCTATCTGGCCGGAGCCTTCGCGGGCGCGGTGCTGCTCTTGATCGAGACGGGCCTGGGCACGACGCTGGTCTACCAGCACGGCCTCGGGCTCTCACCGGCCGCCCGCGCCGAGCCGGTCGTCCCTGCCCAACGCTAGGCTTCTCTTCGCTTGCCGCCGAAGAGGAGCTTGCCCAGCACGAAGCCGACCGCGAGGCCCGCCAGCACCACCTGCTCGGGGTTCTTCTCCGCCCAGACGGTCAGGCCGTCCGAGGCCTTCTTCGCCCACACCTTGCCCAGCTCCATGCCCTGCTGGAACATCTCCACCGTCTCGTCGAGGTCTTGGGTCTCCATGACTACCTCGTGGTGATGCGGGCGATGACGATGCCCAGCGCCAGCGCCCCGCCGAAGACCGCGATGGGGTGCTTGCGGACGACGTTGCGCCAGTCGAGCGTCTCGCTGACGTTGGTGCGCAGGTCCGCGACGGACTGCTCGATCTCCTGCCGCGCGCGCTCGATGCCGGCGCGAATCTCGGCTGGTTCCCTCACGCTGTCGGACATGCTTCGCTCCTTCAAGTCAGGTGTGCCGCGACCTTGCCGTCGGGCTGCGGCTTCGTCGTCTCGCTCAGCGACGACAGCCAGGCCTTGTTCGTCTGCAGCTCGTTCGCGGTGCTGTTCAGCTTGAGCGCGCGGCTCTCCATCAGCTTCTTGCGGCAGACGATGGTCAGAGCCGCGCCCGCTCCCAGGTTGACCACCGCCACGATTCCAAACGCGGCCCACGGCGCCAGCCACTGCGCCAGCAGATAGCCCAAGGCCAGCATCAGCATGAAGTAGCCGACGGCCAGCAGCGGCACTCCGGCGGCTCCGTAGGCCAGGTCGCGGCCCATGGTGCGCAGATCTTCCTTGGCCTCGACCCGCGCCAGCGCCAGGTGCTCGCGGACGAGGTTCTGCAATCCGTCGAGCAGGCGCTGGAGCGCGTCCTTCGATGGCAAGGTCTGCGACATTGGGCCGGATCAGTGCAGGAACGGGCCGTCGTTGTCTACCGTCCTGACGTCGAGATCTTCCTCGAACGAACGGATGAGATAGCCGATGAGCAGCAGGCTGGAGGCGTTCTCCGCGGTGCGGTGCGGCTCGCTCTCCATCAGGTCGGTGGCGTAGGAAAGGAAGAACTGCGCCAGGTCCTCGCCGGCCTGCTCGAGGATGATTGCGTGCAGCTCTTCCCGTGGCATGGCGCGGATTTTCCGCATGAAACCCATTGCCAGATCGCGCTTTCGCGCCGATTCACGTCCCCGCCGACCCATCCAGCCTCCTTCGCTCGCTTGCCGAACGGTGGTCCTTGCAACCAGGTTCCGCAACCCCAAGGACATTGACTTCCGCGCGCGCCAATGGAGAAATGATCGCTTCAAGGCATTTCCTGGGGGCGGGATGTTCACGGGCGTGAAAGTCTTCTCGGCGACGAAGGCAAAAGAGCGCGACGACCTGGGCGAGCAGGTGACGCG
>DATBAA010000168.1:0-3390 GCA_036271755.1 Myxococcales bacterium
GCCGGCCAGCTCGATGAAGCGGGTGCTGAACTCGAACTCGCGCGCCTTCCAGGTCAAGTAGAAGGGGTCGATGGGAATGCAGTGACCGCCCAGGCCCGGGCCCGGATAGAACGGCATGAAGCCGAACGGCTTGGTCTTGGCGGCGTCGATCACTTCCCACACGTCGATGTTCATGCGCTCGCAGAGCAGCTTCAGCTCATTGACCAGCGCGATGTTGACGCAGCGGAAGATGTTCTCCAAGAGCTTGGTGAGCTCGGCTTCGCGCGTGCCGCGGACGGCGACGGTCTTGCTGATGGCCGAATCGTACAAAGCGCAGGCGATCTCGGTGCACTGCTTCGTATAGCCGCCCACGACCTTGGCGATGGTGGCGGTGTTGAAGTTGGGGTTGCCCGGGTCTTCGCGCTCGGGAGAAAACGCGAGGAAGAAGTCGATGCCGGCCTTGAGGCCCGACAGCTTCTCGATGATGGGCTTCACCACTTCTTCGGTGGTGCCCGGGTACGTCGAGCTCTCGAGGATGACGATCTGCCCCGAGCGGACGTAGGGGCCAATGGCCTCCGCGGTCTTCTCGATGTACGTCATGTCCGGCTCGCGGTTGGCGTTCAGCGGCGTCGGCACGCACATGATCAGCGCGTCGGCGGTCGAGGCCTTGCGAAAGTCGAGCGTGGCTACGAACGCCTTCTTGTTGGTGGTGTCGTCCACGGCCTTTGCGATGCGCTCGCCCGGGATGTGCTTGATGTAGCTCTCGCCCTTGGTGATGGCGTCGATCTTCCGCTGATCGATGTCGAAGCCGATGACCGGGAAGCCCTTCTCCCCGAACGTCAGCGCCAGCGGCAGGCCCACGTACCCCAGGCCGCAGATGCCGACGACGGCATCTTTGGTGCGAATCTTCTCCAGCAGAGTCGGTTCTTTGATTTGCAACATGACAGTTCTCCCCTTCCACGCCCTATGGGCTTCGTTGAAGGGCGGCGGCCTTCCGGGCAGCCGCCCACTTGGATAGGCGAGAACCTAGGTATGGTGCGATGCGGAAGGAAGCCGCAGCACGGCAGTAAAAATCCGCGCCGGTGCCGGGCCGGTCAGCTCGAGCTTGATGCGCGTGGCCGGGCGCTTTTCCAGGTAGCCGGGCGAGACGTCGGTGGGGTCGAGCGAGAGCGTCCAGGGGATGGTGGCGCCGAAGGCCAGGAGCGCGATCTCGGCGCCAGAGGCGTCGCGGACCAGGACGCAGCGGCGGGTGTCGAAGCCGAAGGCGAAGCCGCGCTGGTGAAGCTCTTCCAGCCGGGCGGCTTCGGCCGGGGTGGCCGCGCGGGAGGTGACCTGACGGTGCGGAACGTACAAACGGGACAAAATGGTGTGTTCGCCGCCGCCGACCAGCTCGTCGGCCAGGACCGCCGCGTCCCTGCTGAGCGCGGCCTTGCGGCGGTGCACTTCGACCCCCGTCCGCGCATAACCTGCATGCTCGCCTTCGGTGGTTTCATAACCAGCATGCGTGCCTATGCTGGTTATGCGGGCCTTGGCGGTGTCCGGCAGGGCAAATAGCCGCCCTTGCACGATGCGGTTCTGCTCCAGCCCGTCGATCTGCAGCGTCGAGTGTCCCGCCGTCCCGCGCCGCGCGTTCCGCTCCGCCGGGTCGCGGGCATAAACGTACGTTCCGCGATCGACCAGCACGTCGACGCCGCCGAAGGAGAGCTCGACGGAGTTCTTGTCGTTGTGCGCGTGCCCGCCGGTGCCGCCCTGCCCGTTCGGTCCAGCCGACAAGCACAGCCAGGCGTCCCCGCTGCGCAGTGCGGCAATGCCGGCGTCGCCCAAGAGAACGCTGCCGTGGCCGACCGCCCGCGGTGAGTACCTGCGCAATCCGCCCAGGCCCAGCAGCCAGACGACCTCCGCAGGGCAGGCGCCGGTGGCCAGGTTCGCGTCGCCGAAGGCCGCCGAGCCGATGCCGGCCATGAAGCCGGTCTCCAAGGCCTCGCGAGGCACCAGCGGCAGCGCGCGGCACGAGTCGAGGTCGCCGATCTGCGGCATGTCGCCGTTCGGCTTCGCCAGGTCGCCCAGGCTGCGGAAGAGGCCCAGGACGGCATTTTGTACATCTTGCGGCGCGGGCTTCCCCGCCTCGCGCGCGGCCAGCATGGCCATCAGGAACATCTCGGCGCAGAGCCGCTGGTAGCCCGTCGAGGCCTCGAAGTGTGTCCCGTCCGCGCGCACCTGCCGGGGAATCTCGTCCCACAGCCGTTTGGCGAACGAGTCGTGCCAGCGCTCGAGCTCGGGAAAGAGCGCGCCGCAGACCACCAGGCCAACCAGGTCTGCCGCGTAGTGATTTGTACGAATCGCGCCCGTCTCTTCCAGGTGCTTCGAGACGTAGTCGCAGTGCTCTTCCAGGCAGTCGACCACGAAGTCCGCCGGCACCTCGTCCGAGACCATCGCGTAGCTGAGCGCGATGTTGCACGCCCGCAGCGAGACCTCCATGGCGCAGCTCCACTGCACGCCGAAGCCCGCCGGATTGGTCGCGCGGAAGTGCTTCAGCTCGCGCTCCCACTCGGCCGACCACGAAGCGTCCCCGGTGAGCCAGCGCGCCTGCCCGTAGCGCCACAGGTGCTGCAGGCGGCCCACTTCCCACATCACCTTCGCATCCGCGCCGTCGACGAACAAATTCACGCGCTCGCCCGCCAAAGCCGCGTCGTACTTCACGCCCGGGACCATCGGATCGCTGTGATAGTCGATGGCCTTGCCATCGCGGTGACCATCGGCCGGACGCCCGCAGTTCTTCCACTGCCCGAACAGCAGCAAGTTGCCCTTACGAGCCTCGCGCGCCTCGTGCAGCACCGCCTCGCTCTCGCGCGGCCAACGCTCGAGCATCAGAGCCTTCACGGCCTCGCGATCACCCAGATCGAGCAGCGAGGGCCTGGGCGAGATCGCCCCATAGAGCCTGCGCCGCCGGCGCTCCAGATCGTTGCCGCCCATGAAGACGGGCGGAACCCCCAGCGCCCGGCGCGCCCGCACGGCCAAGGCTCGCGCAATCTCGCGCGGCGGAATGGTCCGCGCGAGGTAGCTGTAGTACTCGAAATCCATCGCTTAAGCGGCCTTCCGCTTCCGCTCCGCCAGGGCCGCCGCGACGATCTCCTGCATGTCGGCCACCCGCGCTTCCCAGCCCTCGCTGCGCATCTGCGCCGCGCGCACTTCGCTGGGACCCGCGCCCGCCGAGATGGCCGCCGCGATCTGGCGAACCACGTCGTCCGGATCCTTGCCGATGCGGCACACCTCGAGCCGCTCCACTTCCGGAATGGCCGTCGAGACGCAGGGCAGGCCAGCGGCGAGATACTCGCGCACCTTCAACGGATTGGCATTCAAGGTCAGCTCATTGACCCGGAACGGCATCAGCGCCACGTCGAAGGCCTTCGC
>DATBAA010000169.1:0-3639 GCA_036271755.1 Myxococcales bacterium
GGGCGCGAAGGTGCCGAAGCCGTCCAGCGTGTCGAGGAGCGCGCGCTGCTGGCTCTCCAGGCGCGACGGCGCGGCGATGGAGCTGTTGAGGCGAAGTCCGGTGGGGCTGTTCTGGTCGGGCGTCGCGGCCACGTCGTTGGGGAAGGGAATGAGCGGCATCGGCGAGGCGCGCAGATCGAACGCGACCTTGGGGCCGCCGTGATCGACGGCCTGCGCGAGTCCGTCGTCCGGCGCGCCCTGGCTGCACGCGGCGGCGGCAAAGATGGCGACCAGCACGACCCGCTTCAAGAAACCTCCTAGAACGTGAACGTCGCTCGCAACCGGATGGCCTTCTGCCCGGGCATCCGCGACCCGTTCTGCAGCGTGAACGCGTCTCCGGGCAGCAGATAGCCGCCCTGGACGCTGGCCTCGAAACCCATCAGGTCCATCAACTTCGCGGTGTAGCCGACCGCGCCGTCCAGCTCGATGCCGTAGTTCTGCCCCGCCGCGTGCGCATACGAGTTCAACGCCGCCGACCCGACGAAGGCCTGGTACGGGTCGATGTAGGGCTGCGGCGCCCGCGCGAAGAGGGCGCTGGCGACGATCTTGAACGACCCGCGGCCCAGCGCCGGCTTCCAGCGGATGGTGGGCTTGAGATAGAGCGCGTTGGTCACCGCGCCTTCGGTGGGCAGCAGATCGAGCCCCTGCGGCGGCTTGCCGAAGAGCTTCGGATCCGACAGCCGGCGCGCCGTGTTCTGCGACTGGAAGAGCAGCACCTGGTCGAAGAGCACGAGGCCCACCTTGTAGTCGCGGCTCATCTGAAAACCGTTCGATTGATCGTCGAAGGGGTTGGAGTCGCCGCTGGCGTAGCCGCCTTCGATCTCTCCCTCGATGGCGTTCTTCGCCCCGAGCACGCGCAGCGCCGCGCCCTGCTGCGAGATGCGCGTGGTGCCGGTGGCGAAGATGTTGGGCGCGTGGTTGGTGCCGCCGTAGATCTCGGCGGCCTCGCCTTCGACGGAGAGCAGCATGCCGTTCAGCTTCTGGAACGAGTCGGTGTAGCGGAAGTGGAAATCGTACGTCCAGACGTGCAGGTCGCCCGCGCTGTGCGCGTACGACTGGACCCGCCGCGAGATGTACAAGTCCGCGCGCGTGTTCCGGCCGGGATCGTAGATGAGCGCGCCCAGCGCCTCCAGCGCGGTGTCCGCCCACTGCAGGCCGCCGCCGTTGCCCACCACCAGGTTCGCGTAGCGGTCGCTGTAGATGACGTCCGCGGCCACCGCCAGCGCCAGGTCGCGGCCCAGGCTGCTGGACGGCCCGAAGAGGCCGACGAAGGGCCGCGCCGCGTAGAGGACCCGGTCGACGATGTCGCCGAAGTTCTGATCGCCGAAGTCGCTGACGCTCTCTCCGTTGCCGCCGTTGATGAGCATCCCCATGCCCCAGTCGGCCGGCATCTGCCCGAACTGGAGCACGCCGGTGGGGAAGCGGATCTGCGCGAAGAGGTGGCGGAAGTTGAAGCCGTTGGCGGAGAAGCCGTTCTGCTCGGAGAGGCCGGTGGCGCCGAAGCCGCGAAAGTCCGCCGCGGTGTCTCCCGAGATGATGCCGGAGAGGATGTCCACCGAGCCCTGGATCTCGATGCCCGAGCCGTTGTCGTTCTGCTCGGTGACCTTCGGGGTGAGCCGCAGCCGGTGCTGCAGATAGGTCTTCTGGCCGGTGGCGAAGCCGGAGTCGTCCAGGGTGAGGTTGTTCACGTCGACGAAGCTGAGCCGGTAGGCTCCGTCGAAACGCACGTCAGTCGCCGCGGCGGGTAGGGCAAGGCACAACGCTGCGAGCAAAGTTTGACGAAACACAGAGCACTCCTCTATCAAGCGCCCCGATGCGCATCCACAGCGGGTTGTCGGATACGGTCAATCAGTTGACCCACGGCGCTCTCGCCGTCGGCAACTTTGACGGCGTCCACCTGGGCCATCAGGCCCTCTTCAAAGCGGCCGGAAAAAGGTCCGGTGTACCTCTGGCCGCGCTCACTTTCGAGCCTCATCCGGCTCGCATCCTCGCGCCGCAGTACGCGCCGCCGCTCATCTGCGAGCGGGCGCGCAAGCTCGAGCTGCTCGAGGCCTGCGGCGTGACCGACGTGGTGGAGCAGAAGTTCGACAAAGCGTTCGCCGCCACCGAACCGGCCCGGTTCGTCGAGATGCTGGTCGCAACCGGAGCTTCCGAGGTGGTGGTCGGCCACGACTTTACATACGGCAAGAGCCGCGCGGGAGGAATCGATTCCTTGCGGTTTGGTCTCGAAGAGCGCGGCGTGCAGCTGCGCGTCGTGCCGGTGGTGACGGTCGACGGCCTCGTCTGCTCCTCCACCAAAGTGCGCGAGTTCGTGCTCGAGGGCCGGGTCGACGCCGCCAACCTGATCCTGGGCAGGCCCTTCGACGTCCAGGGCGAGGTGGTGCGGGGCGCCGGCCGCGGCCGCAAGCTGGGCGTGCCCACGGCCAACATCCGCACCTCGAACGAGCTGTTGCCGGCCATCGGAGTCTACGCGGTCCGTGCGCACTTGCTGGGAGACGCACGAGAGGCCAAGAATGTTCTTGGGGGCGCGGCGAATCTGGGTTTGAATCCCACTTTTCGCGACGACTGCGCCCTGGCCGGGGGCGCCGGCCGCCCGCCGTTGTCCCTAGAGGTCCACCTCTTCGATTTTGCCCGGGATATCTACGGCGAACAGCTGCGGGTGGAGTTCGTCGCCCGCCTCCGCGAAGAGCGCCGCTTTCCCGGGATCGACGCCCTGAAGGCCCAGATCAGCGCCGACATCTCGCAAGCCAGGCGGCTGCTCGGCTCCTGAAACCTCCGCCTGACCACCTCCGGAATTTCCTAACGTCTCCGGTTGGTTTGTCGCAATACGGGCCGCCTTACGCCTATACTCGCGGCCCACAACGATACGGGGTGGAACTTCATGGCTGGACGTCTCGGTGAGCTGCTCGTTCGCGAGAACCTGATCTCCTTGCAGCAGCTGCAGAAGGCGCAGGACGAGCAGAAGAAGGCTGGCGGCCGCATCGGCTACCACCTGACCAAGCTCGGTTTCATCGAGGAGTCGGAGCTCACCAACTTCCTCTCGAAGCAGTACGGCGTTCCTTCCATCAACCTGAAGGAATTCGACATCGACCCGGAGGTGGTGAAGCTCGTCCCCAAAGAGGTGGCCGAGAAGCACCAGTGCATCCCGGTCAACCGCGCCGGCGCCTCGCTGATTTTGGCGATGAGCGACCCGTCGAACATCTACGCCATCGACGACATCAAGTTCCTCACCGGCTACAACATCGAAGTCGTCGTCGCCAGCGAGCAGGCCATCAAGGAGGCGCTGGAGAAATACTACGCCGAGAAGGGCCCCTCGTACGACGAGGTGATGGAGGGCTTCGACGAGAGCGAGATCGAGGTCGGTCACGAAGACGAGGGCGAGAACGTCGTCGACATGGAGAAGTCGGCCGCCGAAGCGCCGGTCGTCAAGCTCGTCAACCTCATCCTCCTCGACGCCATCAAGAAGGGCGCCAGCGACATCCACGTCGAGCCCTACGAGAAGGACTTCCGCGTCCGCTACCGCGTCGACGGCGTGCTCTACGAAGTGATGAAGCCGCCCATGAAGCTGAAGAGCGCCATCATCTCGCGCCTCAAGATCAT
>DATBAA010000170.1:0-3482 GCA_036271755.1 Myxococcales bacterium
GGCTTGAGCATGGTGCCCACCAGCAAGAAACCCGCGATGAGCGCCAGCAACCCCAGCGCGCCGGTGGCGATGAGGGTGCGGCTGACCAGCAGCTCCACCGGCGCCCAGGCTGCCGCCCGGGGCACCATGAAGAAGAGCGTCCAGGGCGCGTTGGCCAATTTGCGCGTGGCGGCCTCGGTCTCCACCCGCGGCGACTGCGGCGAGACGGAGAAGAAGGTGGGCAGATCCTCGCCGCGCGCGCGGTCGAAGGCGCCCGGGACGGAGAAGGGCTGCTCCAAGAGCTGGCGGGTCTCGCCGGCGAAGCGCCGCTCCTCCACCATGTGCTCGATCTCCGCCGCCCCCAGCCTGCCCGCCGGGTGGAAGAGCGCGGTGTCGTCGGAGCTGTGTCCGAGGATGACGCCGTGGTGGTCGAGCAGCAGCGCGAAGCTGCCCTTGCCGGCCCGGTCGTTGCCTTCGTGCAGGTAGTCCCAGACCGCCGAGCCGCGCACCAGCACCAGCATCACGCCCAGCACCCGATCGTGGCCGCGGATGGGCGCCGCGTAGGCGACCGACGGCGCCGGCGACTCTCCCGTGCTGTAGATGAAGTCGGGCGCGCCGGTGGAGCCGGCGATGGCGTCGCGGAAGTAGCGGCGGAAGGAGAAGTTCCGGCTGAGCACCGCCGCGTCCGTCGCCGCCAGCACGTTGCCGGCGCTGTCGAAGATGGTCAGGTCGCGCAGCCGCGGATCGCTCTTGAGGATGGACTGCAGCTGCGCCTCGATCTGCTCGGTGGAGCCGCGCTGATCGAGGAACTTGAGCACCTCGGGCAGCCGCGCCGTCCGCTCCACCAGGCGGCGGAAGGTGTCGTGCAGCGAGTCGAGATCTCCGGCGACGTCGGTGATGTTGGCGGTGAGCAGCGATTCGTTGGCGCGGATCATCATGCTGCTCGCCTCGCGCCACTCGACGGCCGCGGTGATGGCCAGGGGCACGACGCTGACGGCGGCGATGACGGTGAGGATCTTCCCGCGGAACGTCCACTGCGAGAATGGGTTCAAGGAGTCCCCAGGTGCAGCCGGAAGATGCTGCCTCCGCCTTCGCGGTCCTCGATGGTCACCGAGCCGCCGTGCCCCTGCGCGACGAGCTTCACCAGGTAGAGGCCCAGGCCGAAGCCCTTGCGCGTGCCTCCCTTCTTCACCTCGATGGAGCCGAACTTCTCGAACATGCCGGTCTTGAGCGAGTCGGGGACGCCCGGCCCGCGATCGGCCACTTCGATGATCACGCCTTTCTCGACGGGGCGCACGGTGACGCTCACTTCGGCACCACCGGGCGTGTACTTGAGCGCGTTGGAGACGAGGTTTTCGACGGAGCGGCGCACCAGCGCTTCGTCGACGTCGGCGGTGGGCGCGGCCTCCAGCTCGGCGTGCAGCGTGATGTTCTTGCGCCGGGCGATGCCGGAAGCCTCGGCCAGCGTCTCCTGGACAATCATGCTGATCGCCACCGGCAGGCGCCGCACCGTCAGCTCGCCCTCCTCCATCAGCCGCACTTGCAGAGTCTCTTCCAGCCGGCGCAGCGCCACGTCCGCGGCCTTGAGCGCCTGCTGCACGTCGGCCTTGGCCCGGCCGCTCAAGTCCTCCTCGAGCAGCTGCAGATGGGCGACCACGCCGGCCAGCGGGCTGCGCAGGTCGTGCACCAGGAGCGCCACCAGGTCGTCCTTCTGGCTCTGCAGCCCCTTCATCTCCTCGAGCTGCCGGTGGATGATCTTGTCCTGCTCGCGCAGCCGCAAGAACGCGCGCGTGCGCAGCAGCAGCTCGCGGCGATCGACGGGCTTGGTGAGGAAGTCGTCCGCGCCAGATTCCAAGCCGCGGTTCTTGTCCGACTGCTCGCCCAGCGCGGTCACCAGCACCACCGGCAGGTAGTTGAGCTGCGTCTCCTTGATGCGGCGGCACACTTCGAAGCCGTCCATGCCGGGCATCATCACGTCGAGCAGGATGAGATCGACGCTCCTGGTCTTGAGCAGCTCCAGCGCGTCCGGTCCGTTGGCCGCCTCCACCACCTCGCAGGTCGACGAGAGCGTCGCGCGGATGAGGGAGCGATTCATGGGCTCGTCATCGACGACGAGCACCGCCGGCCGCGGGGACTCCATCACTTCCCCTTGTTGTGGCTGACGTCCGGCGGCGCGATGCCGTCCAGCAGATCGGCCTCGGCCAGCAGGAGCGCGGCATCCTCGTCGCGGGTGAGCGCGGAGAGATAGGGGAAGTCGCGCTCGAGATCGCGCAGGAAGTTCATCTGCCGGCGCAGCGCGGAGATGAGCCGCCGGTTCTCCTCCTCGAGGGTGATGGTCTCGAAGGCGAAGTAGATGGTCACCCGCAGCATCGTGTTGTCCCAAGGCTTGCGTATGAAGCGGTACACCTCGCCCTCGTTGATGGAGCGGATGATCACTTCCGGGTTGGGATCGCCGGTGAGCATGATGCGGACGATGTTCGGATAGCGTTCGCGCACCAGCTTCAAGAAGTCGACGCCGGACATCTGCGGCATGCTGTAGTCGCTGATGACCAGCTGGATGGGCTCCTCCTTGAGGATGCGCAGACCTTCGTCGCCACTCTCGGCGCTGTGGACGCGGTAGCCCTCGCGCTCGAGCACCGAGCTGAGCGAGCTGCGAATGGCGTCCTCGTCGTCGACGAGAAGGATGTGCTTCTCCTTGATCGCCTTCATGGCCAGAATTGCCTTTCCGATCGCTGCTCTTGCAATCGTCGAGAACCACTAACCATGAGCGCAATCCCGCTACATCGTGGGAACACCTCAGACGGCTGTCGAAGGAACCCGGAGCGCTTTCCCGCAGGACGGAAGAAGGACCTGAAGCGAATCTCAGGTGAACACCTGAGAGCACAGTTGCTTAGTTGCTAAGCACCTTCGCCGAGCGTACGTGTGCGCTCCGGGGACCGCGAAGATGAATCAGGGGAAGTCGGCTCAGCTCGAGTCATTGGCGCGCGCGGCGGAAACATTGAGTCGTCCGGGCGAGGTCTTGTCCGGACTCGAGCAGGCGCTGAATCAGCTGTGTGAAGAGTCGTTCTTCGCCGCCGCCAACTTGCGTCTACTGCGTGGCAATCGAATCGAGGACGCCATCTCGGCTGGAGATCAAGCCCTGCGCGAAGCGGTCAAAGCGCCCATCCTGCGGCTTCCCGAGCTTCCGGCGCCCGGAACCGGGCCGGCCTGGCGCGCCGCCACGGCCGATTCGCGAGGCCCGGCGCTGCGCAACGCCAACCTGGGTGGGCTGATCACCGCCACGCTCGATTGGGGCTCGGAGCGGTTCGGCCTGCTCGAGCTCTTCCTGGCATCGCCCGAGCAGCCGCCGCCCGAGGCGCTCGCGGCGGCGTCCGTCGCGGCGCAGCTGGTGACCTCGCGGGTGGCCTGCGCCCAGGAAAACACCTTCCGCGACTTCTTCGAGAATGCCGGCGTGGGGCTCGGAATCGGGACCGCGGACGGAGACGTGCTGCGCGTCAATCGGG
>DATBAA010000171.1:0-3561 GCA_036271755.1 Myxococcales bacterium
ATCGAGCGATGCTCCGCCGCCGACTCCCAGCACGCTGTCCGCGCCGGCCGCGCGATAGGCCTCGACGCCGCGAATGGCGTCCGCGTCGGTTGGATTGGCGGCGAAGTCAGTGAAGATGGGCGCGTGCACCCCGGCCGCCTCGAGCAGCGGAGTAACGAAACGTAACAACCCCGATTGCAGAATGCCTTTGTCGGTGACGAGCAAAGGCTTGGAGACGCCGGCGCGCTTCAATTCGGCCGGCAACTCTTTGATGGCGTTCTTGCCGTGGACGATGCGGGTCGGGAAGGACATCACGCTGGCCATAGACGACTCCTTAGATGATTTCGAAGTACCGCTCGTGCTCCCACCGCGTCACGGCGGCGTCGAACTGGCGGCACTCCCAATCGCGGGTGCGAACGTAGTGATTGACGAAGGCTTCGCCCAAGAGCTCGCGCGCCAGCGCCGAAGCGGCCAGCGCGTCGGTGGCCGCGCGCAAGGTCGAGGGCAGCGGAACGGCTTTGGCGTCATAGCCGTTGCCGGTCGTCTCGGGCGGAAGCTCCAACTGCTTCTCCACTCCATATAAGCCAGCCGCGGCGGAGGCAGCCATGGCGATATAGGCGTTCATATCGGCGGCGGCGAATCGATACTCGACGCGCGTCGAAGAAGGCGAGCCCGGAATCACGCGCAGAGCAGTGGTGCGGTTCTCGATGCCCCAGGTGGCCATGGTCGGCGACCACGCTCCACGCACCATTCGCTTATATGAATTGATGGTCGGAGCAATCAAAGCCGTAAAGGCCGGCATCAGCGTCACCTGGCCGGCGACATAGTGCTGCAAGGTCTTGGAGAGCCCGCGCGGCGCCTTCGCATCGTAGAAGAGCGGCTTGCCATCGAGCGACCAGAGCGACTGGTGGATATGCCCCGAGCAGCCCGGCAGATCCTTGGAAAACTTCGCCATGAAGCAAGGCATGGCGCCGTTGCGAAAGCAGATCTCTTTCGCCGCGGTCTTGAAGAGCGCGGCCTTGTCCGCGGCGCGCGCCAGCGAATCATATTTGATGGCGGCTTCATAAACACCTGGGCCAGTCTCGGTGTGAAAGCCCTCGATCTCGATGTCGTAGGCGTTCAAACCATCTTGCAGCGCGTGCACGAGGCCGGCGTTCTCGCTGGCGCGCAGCCAGGAGTAGCCGAACATGCCGGGCGTCAGCGGAGTCAGGCCGGAGTAGCCTTTGGCACGCACCGACTCGGGCGATTCCTTGAAGATGAAGAACTCATATTCCGAGGCGCACTTCACCGCGAAGCCCAGCGAAGCGGCTTTCGCGTCGATCTTTTGCAACAGCTGCCGCGGCGAGACGGGCAGCGGCTTTCCCACTTCTGCTTCGAAGTCCAAGATGAACGCGGCGGTGTCGGGCTCCCAAGGGATCTTCCGGTAGGTCGACAAATCGACAGTCGCCCGCACGTCCGGATAGCCCGAGTGCCAGCCCGTCACCTCCGAGTTGTCGTAGAGCTGATCGGCGGAGTCCCAGCCGAAGATGACGTCGCAGAAGCCCAGGCCGCCTTCGGCGACTCCCCAGAATTTGTCGAGCGACACGTACTTGCCGCGGAGGATTCCGTCGATGTCGAACCCGCCCAGCTTCACCTTACGGATGCCCTGCTTCTCGAACGTGTCGCGAAGACCTTCGAGCTGCGACGCGCGCGCCTTGGCTGCATCCATCGGGAACGACCTCCGGGGTTTCGAACAGCGTGCGGGCCAGCGGCGCTGCGCGTCAAGGACATAAGGGTTAGAGTGTGCGTATGCGAGCCAACATCCTCATCGTCCAGACCGGCACCGCGGCCCCCGAGCTCGTCCGAGACCATGGCGACTATCCGGCCTGGTTCCAGCAGTCGCTGGGCGAGAAGTACAAGGTCGTTCGCGCGCACGAGGGCGAGAAGCTGCCCAGCGGGACGCCGCAGGGCATCATCGTCACCGGCTCGCCGCTGTCGGTCACCGAGAACGCGCCCTGGATGCTCGAGTTGGGCGCTCAGCTGCTCGAGGCGGGCAAGCGGGGCGCGCAGGTGCTGGGTGTCTGCTTCGGCCATCAGCTCCTGGCCAAGGCCGCCGGCGGAGAAGTGATCTTGAACCCGCGCGGGCGCGAGATCGGCACCGTCAGCGTCCAGCTCACCGAAGCCGGCCGCCGCGATCCTTTGTTCGCCTGGGCCACTGGCGGCGAAATCGAAGTGCAGGCCACGCACGTCGACGCGGTCGATCCGCTGCCCGCGCACGCGACGTTGCTCGCCTCCAACGAAAATTGCGCGGCGCAGGCCTACAGATTGTCTTCCACGGTCGCGGGCGTGCAGTTCCACCCCGAGGCCCCGCCGGACGCGCTGCGAGACTTGATCCTCTCGCGCGCCGAGAAGATCCGCGCCGAAGGCCGCGACCCGCAAGCAATTGCGGCGCAGGTTCGCGATACCCAGTCCGCGCGCATTCTCGAAGCGTTCGCACGGCTCGCCGCTCACGCCTGAGTCAGCAAGTTCTCCATGCAGAGCTCGAGGCGCTGCAGAAAGCCGTCGTCCGCGCCCACGAACTGCACGCCCACGCCGGCCGATCGCCGCGCGTCGGCCGCCTGCGCGGGCGAGATGCACTGCACCACCTGCGCCATGGTCTTGGCCGGCTCATGGCCGTCGGGCAAGTGCAGGAAGAGCTCGACCACCTCGTTGAGCGCGGGCTGGTCAGCGGTGGCGATGTAGAGCCCGCCCTGGCTGATGTTCTCCGAATAGGCCACCAGGAATTCGCGCGTGTTGGACCAGCGCACCTCCAGCCGCGCCGGCACGCGCGGCGTCGCCCGCTCGCGCTGGCCTTCGTCGGGCCCACGCTTGGTTCGCGGCACGAACTTCTGCAGCATCAGTTCGAGGAGCTTCTTTGATTCTGGAGCCAGCTTTCTGAACTCCACCCAGAAGCCCATCTCCTTGCCCTTGGTGCCCGGCTGGACGCGCTCCACCACCACGCCGGGAAACTCGACGATGCGCACCGGCTCCGGCGTCTGCAGCTGAACGGTGATCTCCGCGCCCTCCTTGGGCGAGACCACGCAGCGCACGAACGCGCCGTCCGGGCCCAGCCGGCTGGTGGTGGTCTGCATTGACAGGCCCCCGCCGGCGAAGCGGACCGGAACGACTAGCGGCACGGTGTCCATCTCCATCTTCTAGAGGATGACGGGCACCGAATTCAATGGCTGCATTCCCGCCAATGTCGCGGAGCACCGAAGGCCGGAGATCGAGACGCCCGAACGGCTTGCCTTGCGCAGCGCCTTGGCGAACTCCGGGTCGATGGCCTCGTCGGGCGCGATGGCACGGACGTCGACGCGCTGCGCACAGAGGACGATGGCGCAGGGCCGCGTGCGCGCAAGCCTGGTGAGCAGCCGGACGTGGCGCACGCCGCGCTCGGTGGGCGCGTCGGGAAAGAGCGCGAGGCCATCTTTTGCGGCTCCTACCGACTTCACCTCGCAGAGCATCTCACCGGTCAGCAGCAGATCGATGCGACTCTTGCCTACCGTCACCTCCCGCCGCACCACCTGCTTGCCTTCGAGCCCCGGCAGCAGATTCAACCGCAGC
>DATBAA010000172.1:0-2031 GCA_036271755.1 Myxococcales bacterium
GACTTGCTGGCGTTGGCCAGCTGCTCGCGCATCAGCGCCGGACCTTTTGGATCGCCCTTGGCGATGGCATCGCGAATGCGCACCGACTGTTTGTACGAAGCCTTCATGCGGCCCGGCTGCATCATCGCGAGACGCCGCAGCCGCCGAACCGGCCCGAGCAGCGAGTGGTGCGTGGCGTGCAGCGTGGCGTTGCCCGAGAGCGACATGATCACCGCATAGAAGGAATCGAGGCCCGTCGTGTACTCGACCTCGTCGGCGGCCGCGACGGCCTTGGCCATCTGCGCCAGCACCTCGTCCAGCCGCGCGGTGCCCAGCGGACTGCGCCGCTGGGTCGCGAGCTCCACCGCCAGCGACTCCAGCGCGGCGCGGACCGTATAGGTCTCCTCCACATCGCGCTCGCTGACCTCGCGGACGAAGACGCCGACGCGCGGAATCACCGTCACCAGGCCCTCGCGCTCCAGCTGCGCAAAGGCCTCGCGGATGGGCGTGCGGCTGACGCCCAGGCTGGCCGCCAGCGCGGTCTCGGTGAGCCGGGAGCCGGGCGCGAGCAGGTTTCCGACGATGGCCTCGCGCAGCGCGGGCACCACCACCAGATCGTGCAGCGCGTCGGCGCCCCGCGGTGCTTCCCGCAGGCGATCGGCGATCAGCGCGAGTGCGTCCAAGCGGCCCTTGACCTTTCCCGAGAATGCAGTGCATACGCTGTATACACCAAGTCGGGAGCGCGCGTGAACAAGCAAGTCCGCATCGACCGCGACGGCGAAGTCATCACCATGACGTTGGACAACGCCGCGGCCGGCAACGAGATCACCGGCGGCATGTTCGACGCCATGCTCGAGACGCTGCTCTCGGAGAGGTCAAAGCCGAAGGCGCGCGTGCTGCGCATCCGCGCCGAGGGCGAGGTCTTCTGCCTGGGCCGCGAGCGCGCGGGCAAGGACGAGGCCTCCATCAACGTCGAGATCAACCGCCTCATCGCCTTGAAGCGCGCGGTGATGGAGAGCCCGCTCATCTCCATCGCCGAGGTGCAGGGCAACGCGGCTGGCTTCGGCGTGGGCCTCGCGGTGGTCTCCGACTTCACCTACGTGGCCGAGTCGGCCATGCTCTCGTTTCCCGAGATGAAGAAGGGCCTGCCGCCGGCCGCCATCATGGCCTACCTGAGCCGCTACGCCCTGCCCAAGCGGCTCTTCCCGCTGGTGCTCTTCGCCCAGGAATTCACCCCTGCCCAGGCCCGCGAGATGGGTCTCGTCACGCACGTCTCCAGCAAGGCTTCGCTGCGGGCGGACGTCGACGCGGTGGTCGCGCGCATCCTCGCCATGGACGCGGAGGGCGCCCGCCAGTGCAAGGCGTACTTCCACGCGGCGCAAGAAGGAACGCTGGCGCAGAACTTCACCGACGCGACCGGCTTATTGGTCGCGCAGACGCTGCGCCTGCAGGGAACCCGCAGCTAGAAACCCCGGAGCTCTCGAATGGCCGTCAACGCAGGCGCACGCTTGGACCGGTTGCCGATGTCCGCGTTCCACAAGCGCATCATGTGGCTCATCGGCATCGGCATGTTCTTCGACGGCTTCGACATCTACGTCTCCTCTGCCGTGCTGGGCGCCACGCTCAAGTCCGGCTTCTCCACGTTCGAGCAGAACGGCTACTTCATCTCGGCGACGTTCGTGGGCATGACGCTCGGGTCCATCGGCACCGGCTTTCTGGGCGACAAGTTCGGACGGCGCTTCACCTACCAGGCAAATCTGATGATCTTCGGCCTGGCCTCCATCGCCTCCGCGTTCGCGCCCAACATGATCGTCCTCATCGTCTGCCGCTTCGTCATGGGCGTGGGCCTGGGCGCGGAGAACGTGGTGGGCTACTCGACGCTGGCGGAGTTCGTGCCGCCGAAGGCTCGCGGCAAGCTGCAGGGCATCATGGCGGTGTTCGTGGTGACGGGCCTGCCGGTGAGCGCGCTCGCGGGGTTGTCGCTGGTGCCCGCGTTTGGCTGGCGGGTCATGTTCGTGCTCGGCGGGCTGGGCGCCATCACCGTCTGGTACG
>DATBAA010000173.1:0-5284 GCA_036271755.1 Myxococcales bacterium
TGATCAGCGGCGAGGTGTTGAAGGTGGGCAGCCGCTACAAGATCTCCTTGAAGCTGCACGAGACGCACGAGGGCCGGCTGCTCTCGACCGGCGTCGCCTCGGGCAAGTCGATCGACGATCTGGACGAGAAGCTGCAGGCCGCGGCGGCCGAGCTGCTGGCGCCGCGCTAACCGAACGCCTGTGGGGAGAAATGCCCCGCAGTCCCCAGACCTTCACGTCGACGCGAAGGTGTACCCCCGGCGCTATGCTCTAGTTGTGGACTCCAACTCTTCGGCGCTGGCGGTGGGCGCGGCGTTGCATGCGCGCGGCGAGTTCTTCGAGGCGCACGAGGCGTGGGAAGAGCTGTGGCTTTCGCTGGACGGCGAACCGCGGCTCTTCGTGCAAGGGCTCATCCAGGTGACCGCGGCCTGCCACAAGGCCTTCGTGCAGAACCAGCCGCGCGGCTGCGTGAAGCTGCTGGAGACGGCGCTGGCCAAGCTTCAGCCGGCGCCGGCGGATTTCATGGGCGTTCGCACCGGGCCCCTGATGGTCGCGGCCTGGCAGATGCTGGAGCAGGCGCGGCGGTGGCGCGACGGCGAGCTGGGCGGGCTGCCGCGAAGCATCATCCCGCCGATCGAGCTGACCCAGGCCTGAACTGAAGCGCGAGCAAGGCCGCCAAAGTCGCCAACGCGAGCGCGAGGCCGGCCCAGAGGCCGCGCGGAAAGAAGCTCAAATCCACGCGGTGCTCCCCGGGCGGCACGCGGACACCCAGCGCGGACAAGTCGACCTCCAGCACCTCGGCGGGCGCGCCGTCTACCCGCGCGGTCCAGCCCGGATCGAACCGCTCTCCAATGACCAGCAGCCCATCGGTCGCGCTCTTCACCTGCGCGGCCATCGCGCCCGACGAAAGCCGGCCGAGGCGCACCGGCGACGCGACGCCATCATGCCCGTCAGCCGGCGCGGAGAACGCTTCCCGCTCCAGCAGCGCCTCGGCGTGAACGTCCAAGCCGCGAAGCGCGGCGACCGCGTCGTCCAGCTTCGGGAACGCGCGGGCCGCGTGCACCACGAAGGCCCGCGGCTGCGCCGGATGCTCGCGCAGCAAGAAGCCGGACTCGCTCTGGTGCAAGCCGGGCGCGGGCGTCCGGTCCTGCAGCACCTCGAGCCGCACCCCGAAGAGCGAGAAGAGCTGCTCGTGCGCCCCCCGCAGCGCCGCCACGAACCGCGCGTCGGGCGCGGAGAAGTAAGGCGCCAGGCCCTCGATGCCGTCGAGCGCTTGCAGCTGCGGAAAGAGCGACTCTCGCCCGGCCAGGATCCGCCCGGCGCGCGGCTCTATCGACTTCGCGCCGGGCGTCAAAAGCGAGCCGGTCGCATCCACCCAGAGCCGCCAGCGGCCCTCGGACGGCCCCGCCAGCTGCAGCGCCAGCGAGCCGGTGCTGGAGCGGCCGTGAAAGAGCTCCGCGTCGACCGTCGCCAGCATCGGATCCAGCAGCGCGGGCGCGGCAAAGCCAACCAGCACCAGCGGCAGGAAGAGCTTGCGCGAGCGGAGCGCCAGCAACACCAGCCCGGACAACGCGGCGGTCTCGAGCAGCCCGCGCAAGAGCAGCTGCCGCAGAGCACCAGCCAGGTCGGGATCGTGCGTGCGCCCCGCGGCCCGCAGCCACGGACCGAGAGGCAAGAACGTCGCCGCCGCGCCCAGGCCAGCGGCGCACAGCAAGACCAGCGCAGAGATCCGCAGCCGCCGCGAGCCTTCGCGCAGCACCCGCTCCACTCCCAGCGCGGCCGCGAGCGCGATCAGGAACGACGCCGGCAGCACCAGCTTCTCGGCGAAGCGGAAGTAGCGGAAGCCGGGAATGATCGCCGACAGCAACCCATGCAGGAAGAACGAATTGCCCGTGGCCGCCAAGAGCAGCACCAGCGCCACGCCCAGCGGAAAGAGCGCGCGCCGTCCCGCCGCGAAGGCAAAGAGCAGCGCCGGCGCCCCCAACAAGATGGACCCAAGGAACGAGGTCCAGGAATCGCGCGCGGCGAAGTACTCGCTGAAGACGTCGGAGTCCTTGCCGTCCGCCGGCTCCTGCTGGTCGAACGCGTGCGGCACCAAGAGGCCCCAGAGCCGCACCGGCGTGGTCGAGAACAAGGCGGTCTCCTGCGCCGAGACCCCGGCGGACCGCGCGCTGCGCTGCAGCTGAAAGCCGCCGGGGATGGCCACCGGCGCGCTCAAGAGCACCCCGCACAGCGCCCACAAAAGGCCCAGCCGCACGGACCGCCGCGCCAGCATCCAGCCAACGCCAATCAAGATGGCGAGCCCCAGCGACTGCGGATCTCCCGCATAGGCGCAGAGCGCGAGCAGGGCGGACGCCGCGAGCAGCCGCAGCCAGCTGAAGCGCGCTTCGCACCAGAAGAGCCCGGCCAGCGCCAGCGGAACGGCCGCCGGACCAAGCGCATAGGGCAGGTTGCTCGACGCGGCCGAGACGAGCGCGCCGCACCCGCCAAAGGCCAGCGCTCCCGAAAGCGCTGCCCAGCCGCCGCAGCCGAGCTGCCGCGCAAGCCAGAAGACCCCGAGCCCGCCCATGGCCAGCGCGAGCAGGTGATTGAGGGCGAAGGCCAGATCGAAGGGCAAAAAGTACAAGAGCGTGAACGGATGCAGCATGCCCGGCGTCACCTGCCCCAGGAGCGAGACGCCGCCTTCGACAAAAGGATCCCAGAAGCGCAGCTCGCCGTGCCGCAGGCCCTCGGCGATGAACTGCTTCACCGGATAGTAGAGCCGCCCGGTGTCGCGATCTCCCAGCTGCATTCCCGGCAAGAGCACCGGCGCGCAGAGCAGCAGCCAGGCAGCGGCCCCCGCGGCCAACGGTCCCCAACCAGCCTTTGCGGTCCCGCCGGGCATGCGGCGTTTATCGATGGGCGCGCGGCCGCGCGCAAATGTTAGACTTCATTTTCCATGCGGACCTTGCTGGCCATCGCGCTCTTCGCAACCGCCTGCTCCGGCAACGGCGGGGCGGACATCCTCAACGCCGACTACGCGCCGTTCCTGAACGTCGACTTCGACCAGTCCACCCTGCTGCCCAACGGCGAGTTCGTGCGCGATTTCGCCATCGGCACCGGCGCTCCCGTCCTGCAGGGACAGACGCTCTCGGTGAACTTCAACGCCTGGCTTCCCGACGGCACGGTGGTGGGCTCCAGCGACCTCACCGGCTCCAGCGACTTCGTCCTCGGCGACCCGGGCATCATCGCCGGCATCAACCAGGGCCTGGGCGGGATGAACGTCGGCGGAACGCGGCAGCTCGTCATTCCGCCCGAGCTCGGCTATGGAGATCAGGGCTCCGGGCTGGTTCCGGGCAACGCCATCATCGTCTATCAGCTCGCGGTGATAGCAGCTCGATGAGCGTGTCGACGCGCCGCCAGGAGCGGTAGCCGAAGAGCAGCAGCACACAGGCGAAGACCGCCGCGATGATCTGCAGCGTCCGCACGCTGAAGGCCAGCGCCTTCTCGTGCCCAGCCAGCTGCGTTCGCTCCTCGTCCACCAGCGCGCCCGCCGCCTCGCGAAAACCGTCGTTGATGGTCTCTTCGGCGGCCACCCGCGAGGCCAGCTCGCGCGGAGTGCCCGCGCGCTTCTCTTCCAACAGCTCGTCGCCCAGCTTGAAGATCTCTCCCAGCCGCTGCTCGAAGCGCCGCGAGCTCGCCACCTGCCGCGGGTTGTCCTGCGTCATCTCCTTGAAGCGCCACACGCCGGACCAGGCGGACGCGGCCGACTGCTTGTAGCTGGCCAGCTGGCCGGGGTTGCCGCTCTGCAGATACGCGTGCAGCACCTCGCGCGACTGCCGCACCGCGGCCCGGGCGGCGATGACCAGATCCATCTGCTCGTGCGTGCGATCGACGAGGTGCAGCGCGCTGTTGAGGTTCACACTCGCCCACATGAAAGGAATGAGCATGAGCGGCACCGTGACGAAGAGCGCCCGCAGCCAACGCCGCGCCAGCCGCAGCGAGCGCGCGTCCAGCGGCACCGGAAGGTTTGCCGCGGCGTGTATGGTCTGCTCCGTCAGGGTGCACCTCCCCCGATGTAGGGGCTTGAAAACTCAGTTGGAAACGAGCGCGGGTGAAGCTGGTCTTGTATGTTCGGCACCGTGCCGCAAAGAGAAAAGCTGCCGCGCATCTTTCGCGGCACGGAATCGCAGCTCTTCGTCGTCGCGCTCTGCGCTCCCCTCTTGTTGCTCGACCTCTGCGGCTTCGTCTCCAAGCTGGCGCAGCGCTACGAGGTGATCGCGCGCGATGGCGTTTCGCCGTGGATTGGCGGCCCGGGCCTCACCGCCTACGCGATGTTGGGCGACCTGGCCTTCCTGCTCTTCTGCTGCATGTTGCTCTGCGTGCGCCAGCAGGGCGGAACGCTCTGGCTGGGCATCGCCGGCTTTCTCCAGATCTGCGCCTTCCACGTTGGCCTCGTGAACACCGCGAGCTACGCCTACTTCCTGCAGACGTTGGACGCGCTCGACGCGCCGCTCCTCAAGCACATGCTGCTGCAGCCCAGCGACCTGGGGCTGGTGATGGCCGGCGAGGTCACGCTCTGGCAGTGGCTCTTCCTGGTGCTGGTGTTCCTGGTGGCCATCGTCGCGCCGTGGGCCGCGCGAGCCTGGGCACGGCGCCGTCCCATTCCGCCCTATCCCGGGCGCGAGCGGCGCTCCCGCAAGGTCTCCTGGATGCTCTTCGGCGCCTTCGTTCCGGTGGCGCTGCTCGGCTTCGTGCGCTCGCCGGTGCCGGTCAAGGACGTGGCGCTGGCCCGCGCGCCGCTGCTGCAGCTGGTGGTCACGGCCATCTCTCCTTACGAGGTGGACCCGAACCTCGACCAGGTCGTCGCCGAGGCACGCGTCTTCGAGCCCGGCCTGCTGACCATCGAGCGCGAGAGCACGGCACCGCTGCGCAACGTGGTGATGATCGTGCTCGAGTCGACTCGCGCGCGCTCGACCACCCCCTACAACCCCACGCTGCACACCACGCCGTTCCTCGAGTCGCTGGTGCCGCAGAGCCTGATCATCGACAAGGCCTACGCGGTGATCCCGTCGACCGCCAAGGCGCTCACCGCCATCTTCTGCAGCATCATCCCCGCGGCGAGCATCGTGCCCGCGGCGCTCAACGAGGACCTGCTGGGCCGCTGTCTGCCGCAGCTCCTGCACGAGCAGGGCTACCAGACCATGTACATGCAGTCGGCCAACCCGCGCTTCGAAGGGCGGCAATCGGCCATTCCGGCGATGGGGTTCGAGACCTTCATCAAGGACGACGACATGCCCCACGAGGGTCTCCAGCAGGCCAACTT
>DATBAA010000174.1:0-4868 GCA_036271755.1 Myxococcales bacterium
CTGAGCATCGCGGCTTTTCTCGCCGCGCTCTTGATCGATCAGCGGGCCATCGGGCTCGCGCCTCCGGGCTCATCCGTGGCTGACCTATGATGAAGATCTTATTGCTCGCCCTGCTCGCCGCCGAAGTCAGCAGCTCGAAGCCGTTCGCCCAGTTGATGCGCGAAGCCGATGCGCGCATGCACCAGGGAATGGCCGCCGCCGTGCGCAGCGGCGACCCGGACCACGACTTCGCCAGCGAGATGATTCCGCACCACCAGGGCGCGGTCGACATGGCCCGCATCGAGCTGCTCTATGGAAAAGATCCCGTGCTGCGCAGGATTGCGCAGGAGATCATCGTGACGCAGCAGCAAGAGATCCAGGTCATGCGGCACGCATTGGAGAAACATCCATGATTGCACTCATGCTGCTGCTCGCCGCGGACGTCGCGGTGAGCTCGAAGGATCGCGTCTATCTGTGCGATCAATTCTCCAACACCGTCTCGGTGGTCGATCCGGCGGCGGCGAAGTTGCTGGGCGTCATCAAGCTGGGCGATCCAACTCCGGCCAACTTGAGCCCGCTCTACAAAGGCCAGCTGCTCGTGCACGGCATGGGATTCTCGCCCGATCACCACACCTTGCTGGCGGTCTCCATCGGCTCGAACTCCGTCACCTTCATCGATACCGTAACCAATGCCGTCAAACACACCACTTATGTGGGCCGCTCGCCGCACGAGGCCATGTTCACGCCCGACGGCAAGGAAGTCTGGGTGACGGTGCGCGGCGAAGACTATGTGCAGGTCCTGGATGCCAAGACCTATCAGCCCACGCGCCGCATCGCGGTGCCCAATGGTCCAGGCATGACCATCTTTTCGCCGGACAATGCCTATGGGTATGTCTGCTCGAGCTTCACTCCCGAGACGGTGGTCATCTCGGTGAAGAGCCACAAGATCGTCGGGCGCGTCGAGCAGCCGTCGCCCTTCTGTCCCAACATCGCCGCCGCGCCCGATGGCAGCCAGGTCTGGGAGACGTTGAAGGACGTCGGCAAGACGATGGTCTTCGCTGCCAAGCCGCCGTTCGCGCGCATCGCTTTGCTCGACACCGGGCCGGTCACCAATCACGTCAACTTCGCCCGCACGGCCAAGGGGCAGTTTGCCTATGTCACCGTGGGCGGCGAGAACGCGGTCAAGGTCTTCACCACCGGAGCCGCGCCGGCGTTGGTCGCGACCATTCCCATCGGCGATCTGCCCCACGGGCTGTGGCCTTCCGGCGATGGCTCGCTGGTCGCGGTCGGGCTGGAGAACGCGAACGCGGTCGCCTTGATAGAGACCGCGGGGAACACCGTCAAGACGACCATTCCCAGCGGGCAAGGTCCACAAGGGATGGCGTATCTCTCCAACGCAGTTCCGTCGGGCGATGGATTGGCGAACCTGACGCCGCTGGGCAACGCCTTTGAATCCGTTCATTTCTCCTTGGGCGCCGGCGGCAAGTCATTGACCACGGTCGCCGTCGACAACCAGGGCCTCGTCGACTATGTGCAAGCGGCGGTCACGGGAGTCACTCCGAAGACGGCTTATTTTCTAGCCACCGCCGCGAATGCCGACGGCTCGGGGCCGCTCGTCGGGCTGGCGCGGTTCGTCTCCAATCCGGCTGGAGCGGCCATCGTCGACGCGGTCGGCGAGCTGCGGCTGCCGCTGACGGGCGAGGCTTCGTCTCCGAAGCGCTACCTGGTGATCGCCACCGAGAAGGACGGCAAGCCCGGCGAGGTGGTGCAGATCAGCCGTTGATACCGGCCCCGTGCTACGGTATTTGCACGTGCACGCTCCAATTGAAATTTGAGCCCTCGCGAGATGCGCGACACCGCCCGGAAGTTGCTGTCGCCGCGGCCCGCGCTCGGCGGGGCCCTGGTACTGGGGCTCTGCTGGATCCTCGTCCGTCCGGCCGGCGATTACCCGCTCAACGATGATTGGCTCTATGCCCGGGCCACCAAGATCTTCGCCGAGACGGGGCACGTCCACATCGACAACTACGCGGCGCCGTCGGCAGTGGGGCAGATCCTCTTCTCCGCGCCGTTCGTCAAGGTGTTCGGATTTTCTCACAGCCTGCTTCGGGCGCTCACCATGGCGCTGGCGCTCGGTGGGCTCTGGGCGCTGGATGCCATCGCCGCCGCCTGCGAGGTGACGCTCTTCGCCAGGTGGGTGCTGGCGCTGGCGGTGGTGATCAATCCGCTCTACCTCTACCTGTCCACTACCTACATGACCGAGCTCTACGGCTGGGTGCCGGCGATGGGCTCGGCGGCGATCTGGTTCCGGGCGCGGCGGGTGCAGCCTTCCAATGGACCGCTCGTCGGGCTCGCGGACGCGATCGCGGTGGGTGCGCTCGCGGGCGCGGCGTTCTGGTGCCGGCAGTTCGCCGCGCTGGTGTTTCCCGCGCTGCTCGTGAGCGGGCTCTGGCCCATCGTTCGGCTGCGGGAATGGCGCAGGCTTCGAGAGTCGGCGCCGATGCTGCTCGCGGCAACGGCGCTCTTCGCCCTCATCGTTCGGGCCTGGTTTGCCTGGGCGCGCGCGACGGGAAACTCCGGCGCGGCGTTCGCCGACCCGGCGGCCCGTCTCTTCAGGCTCGAGCCTTCGATGACCCTGTTCGAGGCGGGAAGCATGGTGGTGTATCTCACCGCGTTCCTCGCGCCCGCGCTGCTCTGGCTCGCCTGGCCGCCGCGGCCGCGATGGGGCGCGCTGGCTGGCACCGCGGCCTTGGTCGCGCTCGCATTCCTCGCGCGCCGCCTGTGCCAGACGCTCGGAGGGCCGGACAACGGCGCTGAGCACGTCCACCAGCATTTTCCCTATGTCGGCAACGTTCTCTACAACGCCGGCATCGGCCCCGTGACGATGCAGGAGAGCTACTACTCTGGAGCCGCGCGCCCCCATTGGAGCCCGTTGGCGTGGCGCAGCATCGAGTGCGCCATCTTCGCGGCGCTGGTCTTGTGGCTGCCTTTTTTCCAGGGCGCCATCGAATCGCGTGCACCGCGGTCCCGCGAGCTCGTGCTCTTCGGCGCCGCGTTGGCGGCGCTCAACTTCTTCGCGTTCAGCCAGGCCTTCCAGCTGGAGTCGTTCGATCGCTACTACCTCGCTAGCTTCCTCGGATTCGCGCTCGCAATCGCGCCTTTCGTCGCGGCGCCCAAGGGGCGCGCGCGGGCTGCCCTCAGTGCCGCGGCGGCCCTCGCGCTTCTTGCCTTCGGGGTCGCCGGCGTGCACGACGAATTCCGCTGGAACGACGCGCGGTGGATGCTCGTGAACCGCGCGCGGGCCGCGGGCGTGGACCCCAGCAACCTGCAGGCGGGATACGAGCCCGCCGGGTGGCTCTCCTATGACGCCTGGATGGCGAACGAGCCGCTGCAGGCCTGCGCCGGACCGTGCGTCTGCATCCGGGGCGGTTTCTTCTGCCGCGACGACAGCTATCGCATCGAAATGGAGGTCTTGCCGGGATATCGCGCGGTGGTGATGGAGACGCCGTCCTATTGGCTGGCGAAGGGACCGCCGCTCTTCCTGCAAATGCGGCAGTAGTCGCCGCCCCTGACGAGGTCTTCAGCCCCACCGCGCTTCGGCCCAGCCCAGCGCGCGCGCCGGCAGGTCCCACCGCATGGGCGCGCCCTCGATGGTCAAGGGCGGCTGCAGGCGGCGCGCGTCTCCCCAGGAGGTGGCCTCGACCGCGGCCGCCAGGTCCGCTTCCGTCTCCGCCGCGAGCGCAGCCTCGGGCACGGCCGGCCCTTGATCGAGCAATAAGCGCGCAATCCTGGCCAGCGATACCCGCGCGCTCTGGCCGCGAATCGCCGCCGCGGCCATCAGGTAGCCGGCGGCGTGATCCAGCGCCTGCACGGGCAGCGGCACCGGCTTCTCCGCCTTGCGCCAGCGCATGCCCGCCTCGGCGATGCCGCTGCTCATCTGCACGAGGCTATCGAACCCCCGCCGGCCCGCCCACGGCCCGGTCCAGCCATACGCATCCAGGCTCACGTCGACCAGATCCGGCTTGAGCTCTTTCCGCTGCCCGGCGCCAAAGCCCAGCCGCTCCAGCGCCTCGGGCCGATAGCCGTGAATCAAGATGTCGGCCTGCGAGAGCAGCCGCGAGAAAATGGCTCGATCTTCAGCCTCGCGCAGATTGAGCCTCGCGCAGCGCTTTCCCAGCGCCACCTCCGGGACGACGCCGGGCTCGTCCCAACCCGGCGGATCGATCCGCAGCACCTCCGCGCCATATCCAGCGAGAAACCGCGTCGCCACCGGCCCCGCGAGCACGCGGGTGAGATCGAGCACGCGAACTCCCGCCAGCGGCCTCGAACCAGCGGGCTTCAAGAGCTCTCTTCCCGAGAGATGAAAGAGCGGCTCGCCGGCGACCGCCCTGCCCTGCGGATGCTGCTCCCAATCGGAGACCGGGCGCATCTCGGCGGCGCAGCCTCCTTCGGCCACCACCGCCGCTTCCAGCTTGCTCTTCTCCCAGCCCGCCACAACGCGCGCCAGGCTCTCGCGGTCCGCGTGCGCGCCCAGCACGCGCTCGGCGGCCCGCCGATGGTGCGGCGCATTGGTGTGCAGCCGGATCCAGCCGTCGCGGCACGCGTAGTCGCCGGCGATGGGGTCCCAGAGCGGCGGCAGCTTCCAGCCCACCGGCCGCAGCGAGAGCTGAAACCACATCGACGCCAGCCGCCTATCGACCACGACCTTCCTGCCGCCGAGCCGCTCGGCGATGGCAAGTCCGGCCGTCGCCACCGCGGCCGCGGCGAAGTCCGTCACCGCGAACGCAGACGGCAGCGCGCCCTCGCCAACGAAGTCGACCTGACCGCCGCTGCCGCCGAGCGCCTCCCAGGAATGGATCACGATCTGTTCTAGATCGAAATCTGGCCGTTGG
>DATBAA010000175.1:0-1939 GCA_036271755.1 Myxococcales bacterium
ATCTTCAGCGTCATGCAGGCCGCGCTCTTCAAGGTCTTGCCGGTTCCCGAAGCGGAGCGCGTGGTGAGCGTCTGGGAGGCGCAGCCGGGCTTCCCCGACGCGCCCATGTCCGGGCCCGACTTCCGCGACCTGCGCGCCGACTCGAAGTCGTTTGACTCGCTCTCCGCCTATGCGGCCTTGAGCTTCCGCATGACCGGCCTCGATCGCCCCGAGGTGGTGAGCGGCCTGGAGACCGAGGCGTCCTTCTTCCAAGCGCTGCGGGCGAGCGCGATCCTGGGCCGCCTCTACGGCCCGGGCTCCTCGGGCGAAGTAGTGATCTCCGAGCAGCTGTGGAGAAAAGATCTTCGGCGCGGACCCGCGCGTCCTCGGACGCACCGTGACGCTCAATGGAGAGCCGCGGACCATCGTCGGCGTGCTCGCCAAAGGCTTCGAGGTGCCCGACCAGAGCGAGCTCTGGGTCTCGACCATCCACGAGCTGCCCGTGCTGCCCGGCTTCCTCGACGGACTGACGGTGCGCGACGCCAGCTATCTGCGGGCCGTGGCGCGGCTCAAGCCGGGAATCACGCTGGCGCGGGCGCAGGCCGAGTTGGACGCCATCTCCTCGCGGCTCACCAAGGACTATCCCGACAGCAACCAGGGCCACCTCCTGCGCGCCGCGACGCTGCAGTCGACCATCGTGGGCGACGCCAGAGAGCCGCTGCTCCTGTTGCTGGGCGGCGTGGTGCTGGTGCTGCTGATCGCCTGCGCCAACGTCTCCGGGCTGCAGCTGGCGCGGGGCGCGGCCGGCGAGCGCGATCTGGCCGTGCGGGCGGCGCTGGGTGCGTCGCGCTGGCAGCTCGTCCGGCAGCTGCTCATCGAGAGCACCGTGCTGGCGCTGTTCGGCGGCGCGCTCGGGGTCGTGGCTTCGTGGTGGGGCGTGAAGCTGCTGGTGGCGCTCGCCGGACCTTCGCTGCCGCGCAGCGCGGAGGTGACCATCGACGGAACGGTCCTGGCGTTCGCCGCCGGCCTCTCCATGCTCAGCGGAATCGCCTCCGGCCTGCTGCCGGCGCTCCTGGCTTCGCGGCCCAGGTCCATCGCCGCGCTGCGAACTGGCGCCATGGCGGCCGCTCCCGCCCACGCGCGGCTGCGCGGCGCGCTGGTGACCGTCGAGGTGGCGCTGGCGTTCATGCTGCTCACCGGCGCGGCCCTGCTCGTCCGCAGCTTCGAGCGGCTGCGCGACGTCGACCCGGGCTTTCACGCCGAAGGCGTCATCGTCCTGCCGGTCTCGCACGAAGAGCAGGGCGCGGCCCAGTTCCACGCGGAGCTCGCCCGCCGCGTCTCGGCCCTGGCGGGAGTGCACGCCGCGGGCTCCGTCTTCCGCCTGCCGATGGCACGCAGCAGCATGACCGGCGACATCACGCCGGAAGGCCGTCCGCCGCGCGCGGGTGATTATATGGCCGCGACGCAGATCGTGGCCGGCGACTACTTCCACGCCATGGGCATTCCGCTGCTCGCGGGACGCGCCCTGACGGCGGCCGACACCAAGACCTCGGCGCGCGTGGCGGTGGTGAACCAGGCCTTCGCCAGGCGATTCTTCCCTGGAGCGGACGCGCTGGGAAAGCGCTTCTGCTACGGCGTCGCAGACGCGCACACCACCGAGTGGTTCACCGTCGTGGGCGTGGCTGCCGACGTTCGCCAGGCGAGCCTCGCGCAGGCAGCGCAGCCCGAGGCCTACTATCCACTCGAGCAAGCGCCGGCGCCGCCGGTGGAGATGACGCTGGTGGCCCGCACCGATCTGGGCTTCGCCGCCTTTCTCCACGCGCTGCAGGGAGAGCTCGAGGCCGATCAGCCGCTGACCCGCGCGCGGACGCTGGAAGAGACGGTCTCGACCACGCTGCAAAGGCGGCGGCTCTCGATGATCTTGCTCGCCGCCTTCTCGGGCTGCGCGCTGCTCCTGGCG
>DATBAA010000176.1:0-6159 GCA_036271755.1 Myxococcales bacterium
TCGGAAGAAGAGGCTGTTGCCATCGCCAACGCCACCGACTACGGCCTCGCTGCCAGCGTCCACACCGCCAGCGAAGCCACCTTCGACCGCTGCCAAAGAGCGCTCGAGTGCGGCGTCGTCAACTGGAACGCGCCCACCGTCGGCGCCAGCGGCCGCCTGCCCTTCGGCGGCCTCAAGCGCAGCGGCAACCACCGCCCGGCCGCGCTCGCGTCCACCCTCTATTGCGCCGCGCCCGTCGCGGTGATGCACGGCGAACCCAAGCTCGAAAAAGCAAAGCTCGCGCCAGGAACGAACTGGGAATGACTGACGCCTTGCGCCTCATCATCGGCACCGCCGGACACGTCGATCACGGCAAGACCTCGCTGGTCAAAGCCCTGACCGGCATCGACACCGACCGCCTCCCCGAGGAGAAGCGCCGCGGCATCACGCTCGAGGCGGGCTACGCGCACCTCACGCTCCCGGGAGTCGGCATCGCGGGCGTCGTCGACGTGCCCGGCCACGAGCGCTTCCTGAGAGCCATGGTGGCGGCCGCGGGCGGCATCGACGTGGCGGTCCTCTGCGTCGCCGCCGACGAGGGGCCCATGCCGCAGACGGCCGAGCACCTGGACGTGCTGCGCCTCCTGGGCGTCCGCTCGGGCGTCATCGCGCTCACCAAGAGCGACCTGCTGAGCACGCTGGGCCCCGACCATCGCGAGCTGCTTTTGGCAGAGCTGGGCGAGCTTCTCCTGGGCACCTTCCTCGAAGCAGCGCCCATCATCGAGTGCTCCTCGCGCACCGGCAAAGGCCTGCCCGAGCTGATCCAGGCCATCGTCGCGCAAGCCACCGCCGTCGCGCCGCGCTCGGAGCTGGGCCCGCTCTTTTTGCCGCTCGATCGATCGTTCGCGGTCAAAGGATTCGGCACCGTCGTGACCGGCACGCTCTTCTCCGGCGCGCTGGCCGTCGAGGACGAGGTCGACTTGATCGGCAACGGCGTGGAGAAGCGCGGCCTGCGCGTGCGCGGCGTGCAGATCCACGGCGGCGCGGTGCAAGAGTCGCATGCGGGCCAGCGCACCGCCGCGAACCTTGCCGGCCTGGAGGTGAGCGAAGCCCCGCGCGGAGCGGCGCTGGTGCAGGCCGGCAGCAAAGCCGCGCAGATCCTGGATGTCGAAGTGGAGCTGCTCGCCGGCGCGCCCAAGCCGCTGGGGCGGCGCACGCGGCTGCTCGCGCACCTGGGCACCGCGCAAGAGCCGTGCGTGCTCGCGCTCATCGATCAAGAGCAGCTCGAGCCGGGCGGCCGCGCGCGGGCGCAGCTACGGCTCGCGCAGCCCACGGCCGCCATCGCGGGGCTGCGATTTCTGCTCCGGGGAGATCCGGGAAAGGCGCGCAAGCACGCCACCACGCTGGGCGGCGGCCGCGTGCTCTCCGTCGGCCCGCGCAAGCGGCGTCACCGCGAAGCAGACGCCATCGCCATCCGCGAGCTGGCCTCCGAAGATCCGCTGGTGCAGGCCGAACGCCTGGTGCTGGAGGCGGGCCACGTCGGCGCCACTCCGCAGCTCATCGCCGCGCGGGGCGCGTTCACCCGCAAGTCGGCCGAAAAGGCCTTGCTCCGCCTGGCCCAGACCGGCAAGGCCGTCTTGTACGATCGCGACGGCGGCCTCTACGCGCACGCCACGCTGCTGCAAGGCTTGCAATCGAAAGTCCGCTCGCGCCTGCAGGCCGCCGCTCCGCGCGAAGAGCTGCGGCAGAAGATCGGCGCGCCCTCTCCCAAGCTCTTCGCCAAGGCGCTCGCCGGCCTGCAGGAAAAAGGCGAGCTGCAAGCCGACGCCGAGAGCGTGCGCCCGCCGGGCGTCAGCGCCGCGCTGCACGCGCCCGAAGAGGAGAAGCTGGCCAAGATCCTCGACGACGCGGGCCTCTCGCCGCCGCGCACGCAAGACCTTCCCGGCCTGATCGACGAGCCGCTGCAGCGCACGCAGGTGCTGCTCAAGTCGCTCAGCGCCGCCGGCCGCGCGATCAAGATCAACGAAGACTTCTGGTACGGCGCGCAGCCGCTCCTCGCGCTGCGCCGCCAGGTCCTGCAGCACTTGAAAGATCACGGCGAGCTCGACGCGCAGTCGTTCAAGGAGCTGACGGGGCTCTCGCGCAAGTTCGCCATTCCGCTGCTCGAGTGGTTCGACAAGGAGCGCGTCACGCTCCGCGTCGGCGACAAGCGCGTCGCGCGCAAGGCAGAGCGGTGACTCCCGGCGAGCTGGTCGCCCAGCTGCCGCTCGCGGCCTTCGTCTCCGAGGGAGATCGCATCACCGCGGTCAACCAGCGCCTCGTCGAATTGGTCGGCTACGAAGCCGGAGAAATCCTCGAAGGCTCGATCACGCAGTTCCTTCCCGAGGACGAGCGCGAACGCATCTGGAGGCGGCACCGCGCGCGCCTGAGCGGTCAAAAGGAGCCGCCGGACTACCTGGTGCGGCTGCTCCATTCCAACGGCCAGACGGTGGCGTCGCGCGTTCGCGTCAGCTTCTTTCCCGCCGCCGGCCCCGAGGCGCTGCTCTGCCTGCTCACCGACGAGCGCGAGCGCGACCGCACCACCCAGCTCATCCAAGGCTTCGTCGATGCCGCCACGGCCGCGGTTCGCCAGACGACGCAGGCAGAGATCCTCCGCGTCGCCCGCGAGCAGGTGGAGGCCTTGGGCCTGTCCGTCACCACCTGGATCGTCGACGGCGATCGGCTGCACATCGTCGACACCGGCAAGGCAGGCCCATTCGTCGAGGTCGTCCGGGCGCGCTGGCCAGAGGGCGCGCCCGCGTCGATCTTTCCCGGCCCGCCCAACGTCGGCACGCACATCTTCATCGACGATCTGCCCGGCGTGCGCGCCCGCATCCTGGGCGAGCCGCGCGCGAAGTTCGAGAGCGGAGCGCCGCAGGGCATGGTCACCACCGTTCCGGTTCCGGGCGGCAACTCGCTCATCTTCTCCTGCTCGGGAGATCGCCTGGACGAGAGCGTGGCCAGCGCCTTTGGCCTCCTGGGCAAGCAGCTGGGAGCAGCGCTGGAAGGCGCCTTGCGGCTGGAGGAGGCAAACCAGCGCACCGCCGAGCTGTCGCTGCTGCTCGAGCTGGGCCGCGAGGTGGTTGGCGCCCTCGACGAGGACGAAGTGGTGAGCAAAGCCGCCCGCACCGCCGCGCTCTCGCTGCGCTGCGACTGCGCCTATGTGCTCCTGCCCGACGCGCACAACACGGTGCTGCGCGTGGCCGCGCGCGAAGATCCTGCGCCGTCGCCCGGGCTCGAGGTCGGCAGCGAATTTCCGCTCTCGGTCGACTCGCTCTCGGCGCTGGCCTACCGCCACTGCGCTCCCTACACCAGCAGCGACGGCCTGCGCACCAGCGTGACCGATCCGCACGGCAAGCGCACCACCATGGCGGTGCCGCTGCTCTCCCACGGGCAGGCGCTGGGCGTGCTCACGCTCGCCGACAACGCCGGCCGCGAGTTCGACACGCAAGACATCCGCCTCGCCACCCACGCCGCGCAGCTCGTCGCAAGCGCCCTGCTCAACGCCCGCCTCTACGCGGCCCAGCGCACGCGCGCGAAAGAGATGGCCTTCTTGAGCGACTTCGCGCTGCAGCTGAGCGGCTCGCTCGAGCGCAAGCCGCTCCTGGAGCTGGCCGGAACGGCGTTGACGCGCCTCTTGGGCGGCGAATCGTGGCTCTCGTTCGCGCCCGATCCGCGGCTGCACGCGCTTCGCTTCGAGGACAAGACGCCGTCCGATCTGCGCGCGGCTTCCGAGACGGCCTTTCGCGAGCGCAAGCTCGTCGAGCTGGAGGGCGCGGTGGTGCTGCCGCTGCTCGCGCGCGACGAAGCGCTGGGCGTCTTGATCATCTGCAAGCCGCGCCGCTACCAGGCGGACGAGGCCAACCAGGCGCTGGCCGTCGCGGGCGCGGTGGCGCTGGCGCTGCTCTCCGCGCGGCTCTTCGAGGATCTGCGCCACAGCTACGCCGCGCTCGAGCGCACGCAGGCCGAGCTGATCGATCGCGAGCGCATGGCCGCGCTGGGCGAGCTGTCGGCCTCCATCGCCCACGAGGTGCGCAACCCGCTGGGCGTCATCTTCAACAGCGTCGGCACGCTGCAGCGGCTGCTGCGCCCGCAAGGCGACGTCGCGCTGCTGCTGGATATCGTCGGCGAGGAGGCAGACCGGCTCAACCGCATGGTCGGCGATCTCCTCGACTACTCGCGGCCCGTGCAGCCCGCCCTGGAGCCGCTCTCGCTCGAGCCGCTGGTCAAAGAGGCCATCAGCGGGGCGCGCCGCCAGATTGGCCCCGCTGCCGAGCTGGTGCAGGTGGAGGTGCACATCGCCAAGAGCGCGGCGACGCTGCGGGCCGACGCGCGCCTCTTGCGTCAGGCCCTGGTGAACCTGCTCCTCAACGCCTTCCAGTCGATGCCCCGCGGCGGCCTCTTGGAGGTGCGCGCGACCAACGCCATGCTCGAGCAGACGGCCTGCGCGGAGATCTCCATCCGCGACTCCGGGCCTGGAATTCCGCCCGAAGCGCTCTCGCGCATCTTCCAGCCGTTCTTCACCACCAAGGCCACCGGGACGGGCCTGGGACTGGCCGTCGTGCGGCGCATCGTCGAGGGCCACGGCGGCGCGGTGGCGGTGGGCCGGCCCGCGTCCGGGGCCGAGTTCCTGGTGCGCCTGCCGCTTTCGCGCTAATTCTGCAGGCCGATGTCCAACGCGCGCGTCCTCCTGGTCGACGACCAGCGCAACATGCGCACCACCACCGCGATGATGCTGCGGCAGAAGTTCGACGTGGTCGAGGCCGAGGACGGCGAGGACGCCATGAAGCGCCTCCTCGACGAACCCTACGACGTGGTCCTGACCGATTTGCGCATGGAGCCCAAGACGGGCATCGACGTCTTGCGGCGGGCCTTGGAGATCGCGCCGGCCACGCAGGTCATCGTCATGACCGGCTACGGCACGGTGGAGAGCGCGGTGGAGGCCATGCAGCTGGGCGCGCTCGACTATATTGCCAAGCCGTTCAAGGAGGAGGAGCTCTTGCTGCGAGTCGAGAGAGCCTTGGAGAAGCGGCGGCTGCTGGTCGACGTTGGCCTCTTCGGCGACGACTTCCGCAAGCGCTACCAGCTGGACGCGCTGGTCGGACGGTCGGCGCCCATGCGCGATCTGCTCACCAAGATCGTCCGCGTCGCGCCCACCGACGCCACCGTCTTGATCACCGGCGAGAGCGGCACTGGAAAAGAGTTGATCGCGCGCGCCATCCACGCGAACTCCAAGCGCGCCCAGCGGCCGTTCGTGCCGGTGAACTGCGCCGCCATCTCCGAGCAGCTCTTGGAGAGCGAGCTGTTCGGCCACGTGAATGGCGCCTTCACCGGCGCGGTCAAGCTGCGCCAGGGTCTCTTCGAGGACGCCAAGGGCGGCACCTTCTTCTTCGACGAGATCGCCGAAACCACGCCCGCGTTCCAGGCCAAGCTCCTGCGCGTCATTCAAGAGCACGAGATCCGCCGCGTGGGCGACAACGCTTCGATTCGCGTCGATGTCCGCGTCATCGCCGCCACCAACCAGGACCTGCGCACGTCCATCGCCGACAAGCGCTTCCGCGAGGATCTCTTCTATCGCCTGAACGTCGTGCCGCTGACCGCGCCTCCGCTGCGCGAGCGCCGCGAGGACGTGCCTCTGCTGGCGCAGCACTTCTTGACCAGCTTCAACCAGCGCAACGGAACGCGGCGGTCTTTGACGCAGGGCGCGCTGGCGCGGATGCTCTCACACGATTTTCCCGGCAACGTCCGCGAGCTGGAGAACCTGGTCGAGCAGGCCGCCGCGCTGGCCCGCGCCGACGAGATCGATTCGGAAGACGTGCTCCTGGACAAGGCGCCGCCGCAGCGCCGGGCCGACATGCCGCCGCGCACGTTGGCGCAGCTGATCGACGACGCGGAACGTCGCGCCATCGAGACCGCCATCGACCGCAACGGCGCGCTGGAGAAAGCCGCCCGCGAGCTCGACGTGTCGACGACGACGCTCTGGCGGAAGATGAAACGCCTCAACATCCGCAAGGACTAAGTACGGCGTTTCACGAAGTCGTCGATGAGCTCGCGGGCAATCGAGAGCTTCGGCGGCACCGTCGGCAACTTGCCGGGCTCGAACCAGCCGGGCTCCGCGATCTCACCGTCATCGGGGTTCAACTC
>DATBAA010000177.1:0-9532 GCA_036271755.1 Myxococcales bacterium
CGCGCTGGGGCTCTTCCAGATCATGCCGGCCACCGCGCGCGGGCTAGGCATCACCGACCCGACCGACCCCGAGCAGTCCATCCGCGGCGGCCTCAAGTACATGCAGCAGCTGTCGGACCACTACAAAGACGTGGCCGACCCGATCGAGCGGTATCGATTCGCGCTCGCCGCCTACAACTCAGGCTTTGGTCACGTCGACGACGCCCGCCGCCTGAGCAAGGGCGACGGACACGATCAGACACGCTGGCGCGAAGTGGCGCCGTATCTCCTGAAGCTGAGCAACCACACGTACGCGCAGCGCGCGCGCTTCGGCTACTGCCGCGGCATCGAGCCCGTGGACTACGTGCGGCACATCGACGAGCGCTACACGGGCTACGTGCAGCTGGTGCCGCTGAAGAAATAGTTTGTGCTCAAACAATTTTGAAGAGCGGGGCTTGCGCGCGGTCAACAGCGGCGGATGAATCGCCGCATGCCAGCGGTTGATAGCCACATGCGCCCACCTGTCCGATCACTCGCGGTTGCCCTCCTGGCTGTCATCGGGGCGTTCGTCGGCTCGACCATCTGGACGCAGCAGCAGTCGCACAGCATCGACGACGACGCGACCTTCATCTCATCGGACGCGGCGCCTGCCGTCACCTTGCTCTCGGACGCCCGCGGCGAGCTGCGCGATCTGCAGTCGAAGATCGTCCGCACCACCGCTGGAAGACAAGGCCCGGCGGAAGACATCGAGGGCTCGCGCGCCCGCCTGCAGACGCTCATCGAGCAGGCATACCGACTCAACAACGACCCGACCGAGAGCGCGCTCTTCCTGAAGCTGCACGTGGCGCTGCGCAGCTTCGACGAAGCGGGAAAGCGCGCGCTCGAGCAAGCGAAGGCCGGCCAGCGCAGCCAGGCGCGCGACACGGTCGACAAAGAGCTCCGGCCCGCGGCGGACGAGGCCAACCAGGCCGCGCGCGCCCTGGTGGACTACGACGCCGCCGCAGCCGGAAAGGCCGCCGAGCACATCCGCACCGCCCGCGCGAGTGCCGACCGCTTCGCCTACGAGCTCGACGCGCTCTGCGCGCTGCTGGCCGTCGGGGCCACCATTTTGGGCATGCGGCTCTTCCGCCAGGTGCAGCGGGTGGAGGACGAGAAGCGCATCGTCATCGAGCGCAAGGCGGAAGAGTTGGAGCAATTTGCCGGCCGCGTCGCGCACGACATCTTGAGCCCGCTCTCGGCGGTGAGCATGGCGGTGGCCATCGTCGAGCGGCGCGCCCCGCAAGAGAAAGAGGCGCTCACCCGCGCCAGCTCCAGCCTGCAGCGCGTGCGCGGCATCGTCGACGGGCTGCTCGAGTTCGCGCGGGCGGGCGCGAGGCCGGAGGCAGGCGCGCGGACCGAAGTGCAGCCCATCGTCGCCGGGCTCCTCGACGAGCTCTCGCCCTTCGCCGAGCGGTCGGCCGCGAAGCTGACCGCCGCGGACATTCCGGCCTGCGCCGTCAGCTGCAGCCCCGGCGTACTCTTGAGCCTCCTGGGCAACCTGCTGCGCAACGCCATCAAGTACCTGGGCGACGCGAAGACCCGCGACATCACCCTGCGCATCAAAGCGCGCCGCGGGCAGGTGCTCTTCGAAGTCGAGGACACCGGCCCGGGCATTCCAGCGCATTTGACTCGCCGCGTCTTCGACCCGTACGTGCGCGGCCCGAACCAGAGCGTCCCGGGCATTGGCCTGGGCCTCGCCACGGTCAAGCGCCTGGTCGAGAGCCACGGAGGCGAGATTGGCCTGCGAACCGCGCACAAAGGCGGCTGCATTTTTTGGTTTGAGCTGCAGGAGTCTTTTCCGCCCGAGCCACTTTTGGACAGCGACGGTGCGACCGACAGGGCTGGCGCTCAGTCAGTCTGATTTGCTACAACACCGACCTTCGCCCGAGGATCGGTAACCAATGGCTGCGCACAACTCTCTACACAGTCAGTTCCGTGGCGAGCCTCGCATGGCTCCGCGGTTCGATCTCACCAGCGATGCCCCCAGCGTCTGCGAATTCCCCCTCGCAGCCGCGTTTACCCTCTTCCCCGGCGTGAAGCTGAGCGCCTCTGGATCCGGAGCAAACTGCCCATGAGCTTTCTCGATCGCGATCGGACAATCGCCGAGCCCGGCTACAGCCGCTGGCTCGTTCCCCCAGCGGCTTTGGCCATTCACATGTGCATCGGCCAGGCTTACGCGTTCTCCGTCTTCAACCTGCCGATGACGAAGCTCATCGGCATCACCAAGGCCGCGCCCGAGGATTGGAAGGCCACCACGCTGGCCTACGTCTTCAGCGTCGCCATCGTCTTGCTGGGTCTCTCCGCCGCCGTCTTCGGCACCTGGCTCGAGCGCGTCGGACCGCGCATGGCCATGTTCGCCTCGGCTTGCTGCTTCGGCGGCGGCTTCGTGGTGGCGGCCCTGGGCGTGCAGACGCACCAGTTCTGGCTGGTCATCCTGGGCTACGGCGTGATCGGAGGCGTCGGCCTGGGCCTGGGCTACATCTCGCCCGTCTCGACGCTCATCAAGTGGTTCCCCGATCGTCCCGGCATGGCGACCGGCATGGCCATCATGGGCTTCGGCGCCGGCGCCATGGTCGGCTCTCCCCTCGCCGTGAACTTGATGAAGTACTTCGCCACCCCCACCAACCTGGGCGTCGCGCAGACCATGGTCGCCATGGGCGGCATCTACTTCGTCATCATGATGTTCGGCGTCTTCACCGTCCGCGTGGTCCCGCCCGGGTGGAAGCCCGCGGGTTGGACCGCCCCGACCGTGCACTCGAAGCTCATCACCGACGCGCAGGTCACCGCCGCCAACGCCATCAAGACGCCGCAATTCTGGCTGCTCTGGGGCGTGCTCTTCCTCAACGTCAGCGCCGGCATCGGCGTGCTGCAGACGGCCTCGCCCATCATCCAGCAGGTCATGGGCGTCGCGCCCGCGGCGGCGGCCGGGTTCGTCGGCCTGCTCTCCATCTTCAACATGCTCGGCCGCTTCTTCTGGTCCAGCACCTCGGACAAGATCGGCCGCAAGCCCACGTACACCATCTACTTCGTGCTCGGCGCCATCCTCTACGCGCTCATCCCGACGGCGGCGGGCGCGAAGAGCGTGCCCCTCTTCGTCATCGTGGTCTGCGTCATCATGACCATGTACGGCGGCGGGTTCGCCACCATTCCGGCCTATCTGCGCGATCTCTTCGGGACCGTCCAGGTGGGCGCCATCCACGGCCGCCTGCTGACCGCCTGGTCGGCGGCCGGCGTCGTCGGCCCGCTCTTGATCAACTTCATGCGCGATTACCAAGAGGAGCGCGGCGTCCCCAAGGCGCAGGCCTACAACACCACCATGTACATCCTGGCTGGCTTCCTGGTGCTGGGCTTCATCTGCAACGCGCTCGTCAGCCCGGTCGACGCCAAGTACAACCAGCCGGTCAAAGACCCGGTTCCTTCCGCCAATCCCGCCACTGCGAGGGCAGCATGAAAGCGCGCATAGCCATCTCCTGGATCATCGTCGGCGTTCCGCTCATCTGGGGGTTCAGCCAGACCGTCATCAAGAGCCTGGCGCTCTTCCAGTAAGCGTTTGAGTTGACGGCGCGGGGACCTTTCTGTAGGTTCCCGCGCCCCTTGGGCAATTTCGCCCTTTGGGAAGTCAAAACCTGCTCGCACTCTTGCCCTGGCCGGCGGAGTCGCGGGGGGAATCGAAGAAGGAAAAGCAATGTCTCTTGGCCCGCTTCACTACGACGCACAGAAGCCCGTTCTGGTGGAAAAGTTCCGCACTCACGAGCGCGACACCGGCTCTCCTGAAGTGCAGTGCGCGCTGCTCTCCGAGCGCATCCGCTACCTGACCGAGCACTTCAAGACCCACAAGAAGGACCACCACTCCCGCCGCGGTCTGCTCAAGCTGGTCGGACAGCGCCGCCGCCTCCTCGATTATTTGAAATCGAAGGATTCGGCCCGCTACCGCAAGCTGATCGACGGTCTCGGCATCCGCAAGTAAGACTTTCAAGCGAAGGGCGTCCCGCAAGGGGCGCCTTTCGCCGTTTAGAGGTACCGCGCAGTACGGGGCCTGCTCGAAGCAGAAGTCGCAGGGACCCTCATCGGAAGAGCGAAACGTAGAGCGTTCGCTGTTGCGATCAGGATCCAGCGGTTTTTGCGGCGATCCGAACCCCGAACAACCAAAGCAAGCGAAGCGCGAGCGTGGGCTCGCGCGAAAGGACGTTTCACACATGGCAGCCATCACGGTCGACGCGAAGGTCGGAAACCAGAGCATCAGCATCGAGACGGGTAAGTTCGCAAAGCAGGCCGATGGTTCGGTCGTGCTCCGCAGCGGCGACAGCATGGTGCTGGTCACCGCCGTCTCCGCCAAGGAGCCGAAGATCGGCTTCGACTTCTTTCCGCTCACCGTCGACTATCAAGAGCGCCTCTCCGCCGCGGGCCGCATTCCCGGCAGCTTCTTCCGCCGCGAAGGCCGCCTGACCGAGCGCGAGACGCTCACCTCGCGCCTCATCGACCGCTCGCTGCGCCCGCTCTTCCCCGAGGGCTACCAGCACGACACCCAGGTCATCGCCACCGTCTTCTCGGCCGACCCGGCGCAGGACACCGACGTGCTCGCGCTGACCGGCGCGTCGTTCGCCATGGCCGTCTCGGACATTCCCTTTCCCTTCCAGTTCGCGGGCGTCCGCGTCGGCAAGGTGAACGGCGTCCTCATCGCCAACCCCACCGAGACCGAGCGCGAGACCAGCGAATTGGACATCATCATGGCCGCCAACCGCGACTCCATCTTCATGGTGGAAGGCGGCGGCAAAGAGATCACCGAAGAGGCCATGATCGAGGCGCTGCTCTTCGGCCAGAAGTCGCTCGAGCCGCTGCTCGCGGCGCAGGAGCAGATCGCCAAAGAGCGCGGCGCGGTGAAGCGCAAGTTCGACAAGACCCCGCTGGTCGAAGGCGTCGCCGCCAAGGTTCGCGAAGTGGCGCTGGAGAAGGTGCGCGCCGCCTACGACCTGCACGACAAGGGCGAGCGCTACGGACAGCTGTCGGCCATCAAGAAGGAAGTCGTCGCGCAGCTCTGTACCGAGGGCGCTCCGTTCCACGGCAAGGACAAGGACGTCAAGACCGCGCTCGAGGACCTCAAGTACGACTACATGCGCCGGATGATCACGCACGAGGGCAAGCGCATCGGCGGCCGCGACACCAAGACCGTCCGCAAGATCACCTGCGAAGTGGGCCTGCTGCCGCGCGCGCACGGCTCGGCGCTCTTCACTCGCGGTGAAACCCAGGGCCTCGTCACCACGACCCTCGGCACCGCCGAAGACGAGCAGCGGATGGAGTCCTTGAAGGGCCAGAACTTCCGCAAGTTCTTCCTGCACTACAACTTCCCGCCCTACTCCGTCGGTGAAGTGAAGCCGCTGCGCGGAGCCGGCCGCCGTGAAATCGGCCACGGCATCCTCGCCGAGCGCGCGCTGAAGGCCATGCTCCCGGCCGACGACAAGTTCCCCTACACCATCCGCATCGTCTCGGACATCTTGGAGTCGAACGGCAGCTCGTCGATGGCGACCGTGTGCGGCGGCTGCTTGTCGCTGATGGACGCGGGCGTTCCCATCGCGTCTCCGGTCGCCGGCATCGCCATGGGCCTCATCAAGGAGGACGGCAAGATCGCCATCCTCTCGGACATCCTCGGCGACGAAGACCACCTGGGCGACATGGACTTCAAGGTGTGCGGCACCGCCAAGGGCATCACCTCCATCCAGATGGACATCAAGATCACCGGCGTCGACAAGCAGATCCTCACCGACGCGCTGGTGCAGGCCCGCGAAGGCCGCCAGCACATCCTGGCAGAGATGAACAAGGCGCTCGCCGGGCCGCGCACGGACATCAGCAAGTTCGCGCCGAAGATCACCACCATCCGCATTCCGGTGTCTCGCATCAAGGACGTCATCGGACCGGGCGGCAAGGTCATCAAGGACATCGTCAGCCGCACCGGCGCGACCATCAACATCGAGGACGACGGCCAGGTGGCCATCGCGTCCCCGAACAGCGAGGGCGTCGAGGCGGCCATCAAGATGATCCGCGCGCTCACGCAGGAAGCCGAAGTGGGCAAGACCTACCTGGGCACCGTGCGCCGGCTGATGGAGTTTGGCGCCTTCGTCGAGATCTTCCCCGGCACTGACGGCCTCGTGCACATCTCCGATCTCGCGAACTCGCGGGTGAAGAAGGTCGAGGACGTGCTCAAGGAGGGCGACGAGGTGCTGGTGAAGGTGGTCTCGGTGGACCGCAGCGGGAAGATCCGCCTCTCGCGCAAGGAAGCGCTGGCCGATCAGCAGGGCGGCGACAACAAGCCCGCCGCGCCGGCCGCTCCCAAGGCGTAAAAAGCAAAAACATTCACCGCGAAGAACGCAAAGAACGCGAAGGAAGACTCAATGTTCTTCCTTCGCGACCTTCGCGGTGAAGGCAGTTCGCTTGCCTTGTCCGCTTCGGCGCGACGCCCTCTAGAAGGTGGCTTGGACGGTGACGGTGCCGGTGGCGCCGCTTTGCGGCTGCAGCGTGGCGGTGAGGCCGCCGTGGACCGACGGCCAGCCGGTGTTGCCGCCGATGACGGTGCCGTTGCCCAGGTCGTGAATGGTGAGGTTGAAGGTCCCGATGCCGCCGGGCGCCGCTTCCCAGGTTTGACCGCCGTTGGTGACGATGATGGCCGTGCCGCTGGGGATGATGGAGCCGGTCGTGGGCAGGAAGGTGCCGGATACCGGCGGCGCGTCGATGGTGATGGCCAGGCTGAATTGGGCTGCGTTCGACGCGGTGACGCCGAAGCCGCCTTGCTTGCTGGTGGCGTTGTATTCGGCGGCGACGCGGCTGCAGGCGATGGTGTCGTTGACCGCGCCGAAGACCTTGATGCTGCAGCCGGTGTTCGCATCGCTGCTGCCGCCGCAGGCAGCCAGAAGCAAGAGAGCCGTCGCCAATCTCATCGGCACAGCTTAAGCCCTCGGGATGAAAAATGGGCGGCAGACCGGCCCAGCGCAAACGCGCGGAGCCTTGGTGGCGCTGCCGCCCATCACTACCCACTCTCCGCTAAGCCCCCCGGCGGCGCGTAGAGTGTTCCTGAAAAGTGACGCTGGATTGCCATCAAGGTCGCCTTCATGGGACCCTCCGCGTGTCGGCGCGAGCTGCGCCTCACTCCCTAACGCGCAAGACGCGGGAAATGAGTCTCATGAAATTCGTCGTGCTCCTGCTCGGGCTCGCCATCATCGCCTTCGCGGTCAAGTACGAGCTGGAGGGCCCCGGGCGTACGCCGTCGGCCCACACCGCGCCCAAGCAGCAGTTGGACAACGTGCGCGACAAAGCGCACGACCTGGAAAAACAGCTGCAGAAGGCCGCCGACGAAGCCGGCCGCAACACCGAGCAGCGCTGATTATTTCCGGGACTGTTTTTCTTTGACCAGGGTCTCGACCACGGAAGGGTCGGCCAGGGTCGAGATGTCGCCCAGGGTGTCGAACTCGTCGGCGGCGACCTTGCGCAGGATGCGGCGCATGATCTTGCCCGAGCGCGTCTTGGGAAGGCCGGGCGCCCAGTGGATGACGTCGGGCTGGGCGAGCGGTCCAATGCTCTTGCGCACGTGCTGCACCAGATCCTTGCGCAGCTCGTCGCTCGGATTCACGCCCTGTTTCAGGGTGACGTAGGCGTAGATGCCTTGCCCCTTGATGTCGTGCGGAAAGCCCACCACCGCGGCCTCGGCCACCGAGGAGTGCGAGACCAGCGCGCTCTCCACTTCGGCGGTGCCCAGGCGGTGGCCGCTGACGTTGATGACGTCGTCGACGCGGCCGGTGATCCAGTAGTAGCCGTCCTCGTCGCGGCGGCAGCCGTCGCCGGTGAAGTAACGGCCCGGATAAGTAGAGAAGTAAGTCTTGTGAAAGCGATCCTGATCGCCGTAGACGCCGCGCATGATGCCCGGCCAGGGCCGCGACAAGCACAAGTTGCCGGTGGTCGCGCCCTCGAGGACCGTGCCCTTGTCGTCCACCACCGTCGGCTCGACGCCAAAGAAGGGGAGCGTGGCCGAGCCGGGCTTCTGGGCAATGGCGCCCGGCAGCGGCGTGATGAGGATGCCGCCCGTCTCCGTCTGCCACCAGGTGTCGACGATGGGGCAGCGGCCGTCACCGACGACGCGGTGATACCAGAGCCACACTTCCGGGTTGATGGGCTCGCCGACGGTGCCCAGAAGTCTCAGAGACTTTCTGCTGCGCTTCTTGACCGGCTCCTCGCCTTCGCGGGCGATGGCGCGGATGGCCGTGGGCGCGGTGTAGAGGATGCTCACCTTGTACTTGTCGACCACGTCCCAGAAGCGGCCCCAGTCGGGATATTGCGGCACGCCCTCGAACATCAGCGTGGTGGCGCCGTTGGCGAGCGGCCCGTAGACGACGTAGCTGTGGCCGGTGACCCAGCCGCAGTCCGCCGTGCACCAGTAGATGTCGTCGTCGCGCAGGTCGAAGACCAGCTCGTGCGTGAGCGAGGCGTAGAGCAGGTAGCCGGCCGTGGTGTGGAGCACGCCCTTGGGCTTTCCGGTCGAGCCGCTGGTGTAGAGGATGAAGAGCGGATCTTCCGCGTCCATCACTTCGGCTGGGCAATCTGTCGAGGCTTTGCTGGTCAGCTCGTGCCAGTCGTGATCGCGGCCGGCCACGCGCCCCACGTCCTTGCCGGTGCGCTTCAAGACGACGACGTTCTTGACGCTCGGGCACTCTTTCACGGCGTCGTCGGTGGTGGCCTTCAGCGGAACGATCTTGCCGCCGCGATAGCCGCCGTCCGCGGTGATGACGAGGTTGGAGTCGCAGTCGATGATGCGGTTCTTCAAGGACTCTGCCGAGAAGCCGCCGAAGACCACGCTGTGGATGGCGCCGATGCGCGCGCAGGCCAGCATCGAGATGGCCAGCTCGGGGATCATCGGCAGGTAGATGGTGACCCGATCGCCCTTCTTGACCCCGAGGCCTTTCAAGGCATTCGAGAACTTGCAGACCTCGGCGTGCAGCTCGCCGTAGGTGAGCTTGCGCGCCTCGTCCGGATTGTCGCCTTCCCAGAGGATGGCGATCTTGTCCTTCCGCTTCGCGAGATGGCGATCGAGGCAGTTGGTGGAGACGTTGAGCTTGCCGCCCAGGAACCAAGCGATCTCGGCCTTGTTGAAGTCGAACTTGGAGACGGTGTTCCAGCGCTGCTTCCACTCCAGGCGCTCGGCCTGCTCGGCCCAGAAGGCGTCGGGCTCCTGGATGGAGCGGTCGTACATGGCCTTGTACTTCTCCATGCTGCCGATGCGTGACTTGCTCGCGAACTCTGCCGGGACGGGGACGATGCGCTCGGACTCGCTCATGCGCCGACTCTACCGCCTGGACGCGGAGAAGGAAGTCAGATCGACCGGCGGCATTTCGCCCAGGACCAGCGCGGCTACGACGCGGGCCGTCATGGGCGTGAGCAGCACGCCGTTGCGGTAGTGGGCCGTGGCGACGACGGCGCCGTCCTTGAGCTTGTCCAGGATGGGCAGGCCGTCGGGAGTGACCGGGCGCAGGCC
>DATBAA010000178.1:0-3461 GCA_036271755.1 Myxococcales bacterium
GTCTGGTGGACGTCTCGCTGCGCGGCGCGAACTTGATGGGCGCTTCCTTCGCCCGGGCGACCTTGATCGGCGTCGACCTTCGCGACGCGGCCCTGACCGGCGCGGACTTCACCGGCGCCACTTCGATTGGCTGTCACTTTCCGGCGGGGTTCGGGACATGAGCCGCAACGATCAAGACCCGGCCGCGCAGGTGGCCGGCGAGCTGCGCGCCCGGCTGCGGACCATGGGCGGCGAAGAGCTGGTCGAGCTCTGCGCCCAGCTGCTGACCACTTACGTCGTCGAAGGCGTCGTCCCGCTCGCGCGCGCGGGCGAGGCAGCGGAGTTGTCAGCCGACAGCGCCGGCGAAGAGTCCTTCGCCCAGCTCCTGAAGCGGTTGAAAGCCGAGAAGAAGGACCCGGTGCTGGAGCGCTTCTTCATCGACGGCGAGAACATCTCGGTGAGGATCGACGGCCAGGGCATCATGCCCATCACCGACTACCGCCGGCCTCTGGCGCCGCCAGCCGCCGCCGGCGTCTCCGTCCAGATGCAGCCCATGCCGCGCCGCGAATCCGTCCCAGGCGGCAGCACCTCGATCTACAACCGCGGCCTCTACGACAACCAGCCGCCCCCGGCGCGCCCATCTCGCTCGGCACAGCCGCAGCCGGCGCAAGCTCGCCCTGCCCCAGCCGCTCCTGGCCCGCAACAGCCCGCGGCCGCGCAGCCCGCGAAAAAAGAGCCCGAGCAGCCCAAGAGCGACCGCTTCTCGCTCATCGAATTGGAATAGTGCTCAGCTAGCGGCGACGGCGTGGAGCTTCAAGCCCAAGGCTTCAACGACCTTCAAGATAGTTGAAAAATCTGGGCTGCGATCGCCGGAAAGCGCTTTGTACAAGCTCTCGCGCGACAGTCCGGCGTCGTGTGCGACCTGAGTCATGCCCTTCGCGCGGGCGATGTCACCGAGCGCCTTGGCGATGAAGGATGCGTCGCCATCGGCATCTTCGATACAAGCCTCTAGATAAGCAGCCATCTCTTCGGCGTTTCGAAGATGCTCGGCGACGTCATATTTGGAAGTCGCGATCTTCTTTTTCTTCATCACTGCTCCTTCAGAGTCTCTGCGAGGCGCAACGCCAATTTGATATCCGCGTCTTGAGTGCTCTTGTCGCCTCCTGCGAGTAAGACAATTACTTCGCGACCTTTCTTCATGAAATAGACGCGGTACCCTGGCCCGGTATCGATCCTCATCTCGGAAACGCCTCGTCCAACAGGCTTGACGTCTCCACCATTGCCCATCGCCAGCCGCTCGATTCGCGCTTGAATTCGCGCGCGACCGCGGACATCGCGGAGGCTGTCGAGCCAGGTCGCAAAGCCTTCTGTTTTGCGCAGCTCACTCACTGGTTGGTGAGAATGTAGCCGCCAGGCTACATTCCGTCAACCGACGCTCACCTCGGGTCACTGCCTGTGCTAGCGCTCCGCGTGCGGCGGGGCCTGCTGCGCCACCACCGGCGCCTTGCGGTGCACGACCAGCGTGCGCTGCGTCTGCAGGTCGTCGTCCTCGCGGGCGATGATCACCACCGTGCTGTTGCCCGGCTTGAGCTGCAGGTCGGTCTGGAAGTCGAGCTGCGTGGGGCCGTTGGCGGTCTGGGTCTGCCCGGCCTTCCGCGCGGTGCGGAAGAACACCTTGCGGTAGTCGTTCTCGTGCTGGACGAAGATCTGCAGGTCGCGCATGCCGTTTACGTCGGCCGCGTTGCCCGAGATGGCCAGGTGGTCGCCGTCGATCTCCACGCCGCCGCGCGCGGTGTCGACGTTGGCCAGCTTGATGACCGGCGGCTCGCTCTGCATCAGCTGCGAAACGCCCTTCAACGCCACCTTGGCGGAGGCCTCGTGGCCGGCGGCGACCGGCAAAAAGCCGCTGCGGCCCTTCTCCCACTCGACGCGCCAGAACGGACCGGCCTTGCCGGTGGTGGTGAAGACCGTGCCCTTCTTCACCGACGCCAGCTTCATGCCCGACTCCTGCGCGGAGGCCAGCACCGCGGTGTCGGTGCCGACGCGCACCATGCCCGAGCCAGCGGTGGCCGGAATGGCCGCGCCGGCCGGCAGCTGCAGCTTGTCGCGCTGCGCCTCGTAGAGATCCTTGTCGCCCACCTCGAGCCGCACGGGCACCGCGTCGTCGAGCTGCTTCTTCACCTCGATGACGAAGGTGGCGCTCTTGGTCTCGCCGGGCTTGAGCTGCCCCAGCTTGGCGCGGCCCTTGCGGACGTTGATCTTGTCCTCCGCCAGGTTGTGCAGCGCCGCGTAGGCGTCGTAGGCGAGGCCGGTGCCGACGTTCTTCACGTCGACCGTCACCTCGGTGGAGTCGCCCTTGTTGTGCAGCAGGCCGTCGGCGCTGTTGACCTGGAAGCTCCAGGCGAAGGCAGGGCGCGGCAGCTCGATCAGGTCGCTCTCGGCGTGCGAATCGTCGATGGTGTCGCCCGTGTCGTCCTCCCACTTGAGGGCGATGTCGTCGCGCCGCGAAGGCACGTAGCGCGGCACCTTGATGGGCACCGTCCAGGTGCGCTTCTCGCCGGGCTGCAGCTGCCCGAAGACGAACTCGCGCCGGTCGAGCGCGCCGTTGTCCACCTTGGTGTACGCACGCAGCCGGTAGATGGGCGTGGTGCCGACGTTGTGAGCGGTGACCGCGAAGTCCATGGTGTTGCCGGCCTGCGTGCGCGGCACGCGGATCTCGGCCTGCACGTGGGCCTGGCCCTTGGGAGCGGTGGCCGGAGCTGCCGCCCAGTTGACGCCCATGCCCTCGAGGACCTTCTTCACCTTCTCCTGCTCGACCGCGCGGCGCTGCTCGACGAACGGCTTCGCCTGCGCGAGCTGCTGCTGCCGGTCGGTCGAGGTGGCGTGCAAGAGCAGGTCGCGGCAGAACTCGATCTGGTAGTCGACCTGGACGCCGTCGTCATCGCTCGGCTCGTCGTCGACCAGCTCCTCGTCCGTGGGCGTGTTGCCGGCCTCGATCTGCTCGCGGTTCTTCTTCTCCTTCGCCGTCTCCTCCTTGAGGAAGCGCAGCGTCTCCGACGGCTTCTGGCCGGCGCGCTCGCGTCCGGCGCGGGCCTGCTCTTCGTCGTGCGCGAAGCCGTTGGCGAAGTGCTTGTCGTAGTCCGCCTCGCGGAAGGTCTTGGGCGGGGAGAAGAGGTCGATGCGGTCCTTGATGATGCGCGACGGCACCAGCTCGATGTCGGGCGTGATGCCCACTTCCTGGATCGACATGTCGCCGGGGGTCAGGTACTGCGCGATGGTGAGCTTGAGCGCGCTCTCCTCGCCGCGGTCGCGATCGGGGAAGTCGTAGAGCACCTGCACCGAGCCCTTGCCGAAGCTCTGGCGGCCGACGATGACCGCGCGGTCCAGGTTCTTCAATGCGCCGGCGACGATCTCGGAAGCAGAGGCGCTCTCGTTGGAGATGAGCACCGCCATGGGGAACTCTTTTTCGCCGCCGTCGGCGC
>DATBAA010000179.1:0-13590 GCA_036271755.1 Myxococcales bacterium
CGCTGACGATGCGGTCGAAGGGAAGCTCCTGGTGCTCGAGCGCCTCCTGCACGACGCCGCGCATGCGCCCGAGGGCGGTGGCGACGTCGGGGTCGCCTTCGAAGTCGCAGCGCAGCGGCAGCGTGTTGACGAAGAAGCCGATCACCTCGGAAAGGCCGCTCAGATCGCGCCCCGCGGAGACGGTGCCGATGGCGAAGTCCGTCTGCTGCGAGTAGCGGTGGAGCAGCGCCGCCCATCCGGTCAAGAGCGTGGTGAAGAAGGTGCAGCCCTGCTTGCGGCCCAACTCCTTGAGCGATTCGGTGAGCTGGAACGGCAGCGAAAAGGAGAGCGCGTCGCCCTCGTTCGTCGCCGCGGCGTGGCCGGCCGGGAGCTCAAGCGTAGGAACGCCCGCGAGTCGCTTTTTCCAGAACGCCCCGGCCTTCGCGGCGGCGTCCGAACGCAGCCACTCTTTCTGCCAGCGCGCGAAGTCGGTGTAGCGCACCTCCGGCTCCACGATCCGCGCGGGCTCGTGCAGCGCGAGGCCGCGATAGGCCAGGAAGAGGTCGCGCACGAAGATGCCCAGCGAGGTGGCGTCGGTGACGATGTGATGCTGGCCGACGAGCAGGACATGCTCCTGATCGGAGAGCGCGACGAGCAGCGTCCGCAAGAGCGGCCCGCGGGCAAGGTCGTACGGCGCGGCGGCGTGCTCGCGGGAGAGCTGGCCCAGCGCGACCTCGCGCGCGTCCCCGCGATCGCGCAGATCGACTTCGGGCAGCACCCACTCGGCCGCATCGCCGATGACAATCAGTGGAACGCCGTCGCGCTCGGGAAACGCCGCCCGCAGCATGGGGTGACGGGCGAAGACCTGGGTGAGGCTCGCCCGCAGCGCGGGGACGTCCAGCGCACCCTTCAAGCGCAAGGCGAGGTGCACGTTGTAGAGCGGAATGCCGGGCGAGAGCCGGTCGAGAAACCAGAGGCGCGCCTGGCCCGGCGAAGGCACGGGCGGCTCGGTCGATCGCGGAATCCGCTGCGCAGCAGGAGCGGCTCCGGCGCGCAAGAACTCGATCAGCTCTGCCTTGCGCTGCACCAAGAGGCTGCGCAGCTCGGTGGTGAGCACGCCTGGCTGCGCGCGAAACACGACCTCGTCGCCGTCGAGGCGAAGCTTCACACCGCGCGTCTCGACGACGGCCAGGATTTCTCTCAGCGTCATTGCATCCCCCCAGATTTCACAGCCGGCCCTCTTCCACTTCAGGCTCACCGATGGCGAGCGGCGCCTCCGGAATTTGCGTGGCTTCGTATTCGAGCCGCGCGCGCAAGAGCGCGTCCAAGGCGAACCCGGTCACCGCCCGCAGGCTCGGGTATTTGAAGAAGAGGATGGCGGGGAAGCGCAGCCCCAGCACCTCGCCCACCCGGTTGCGCAGCTCGAGACCGCGCAGCGAATCCATCCCCAGATCGAGGAACGGCACGTCGGCTTCGATGGACGCCTCCGGAATGCGCAGCACCCGCGCGACCTCGACGCGGATGGCGCTCTCCACCAGCTCCGCGCGCTCGGAAGGTGTCGCGACGGAGAGCCGCTTCGCCAATTCGCTTGAGTCGCTCGAGCCTTTGCCGGCGAGGAGCTCCGAGAGCCTCGGGCGGGCGGCCGCGGGATAGAAATCGACCCATTGACGCGCGTCGAGCGGCAGCACCGCCATCTGCGCGGCGTCGCCGTGCCAGAGCCGCGAGAGCGCCCGCAAGCCTTCGTCCGGGCTCAGGCTGCGCAGGCCTCGTGCTTCCAGCCGCGCGGCCCGGTCGTCCCGCGCCGCGGCGAGACCCACTTCGGAGAAGGCGCCCCAGTCGATACTCAGCGCGGGGAGGCCTTGCGCCCGCCGGTGGTGCGCGAGCGCGTCCAAGAAGGTGTTTGCGGCGGCGTAGTTTCCCTGGCCAGGAGAGCCGAGGAGCCCCGCGCCGGACCCGTAGAGCACGAAGAAGTCGAGCGGCAGGTGCCGGGTCAGATCATGCAGATGGAGCGCGCCCAGGATCTTGGGCGCCATCACCTTGCGCAGCCGCGCCGGCGTCTGCCGCATCAGGAGCCCGTCGTCGAGGACTCCGGCAGCGTGAATGACGCCGCGCAAGGGCGGGTCCGCTTGCCGGAGAATCTCCGCCAGGGCCGCCTTGTCGGCGACGTCGGCTGTCGCAATGGTCGCGCGCGCACCTCGAGCCTCCATGGCCCGCAGCGCCGCGAGCTGGGCGGGGCTGTTCGCGCCGGTCCGGCCAAGCAGCAAGAGGTGCCTCGCGCCCCGATCCACCAGCCAGCCAGCCACGCTCAGCCCCAGCCCACCGAGGCCGCCGGTGACGAGATAAGTAGCGTCGGGCCGCAGCACCGGCGGCTGTTCGAACGCGGGAGTCCTGCGGCGGAGGCGCGCGACGAAGCGCTCTTCACCGCGCAGCGCGATCTCCTCCTCGTCGTCCCGGGCCAGAAGCTCGGCGGCGAGCGCCGCGATCTCGCGCGGCTGCTGCTCCCGGTCGAGATCGATGCGCGTGCAGCGCAGATCGGGATGTTCGAGCGCGATCACCCTGGCGAGGCCGAGCAGCGGCGCTTGCGCCACCGACACGTCGCCGCCTCCTGCCGCCTGCGCGCCCCGGGTCACGAGCCAGAGCCGCGGAGCCTCGGGCCAGGGAGCAGCGGCCAGCGCCTGCACCGTCTCCAGCACGGAGTCGCAGCCCAGGACCGTCGCGGTCTCGACCGAGACGCTGTCCAGATCGCCGCCGGCCTCGAGGCTGCCCAGGTGCACGACGGCCGTCGGGCCATCCGCGCCGAAGACCGCGAGCGGCACGTTTGCGGCGCACTCAACCCGATGCCCCGCGTTGGTGAGCGCCCGGGCCAGCGCCGCGGCCACGCCCTGCCCTTCGCCGACGAGCAGGAAGCGGCCTTCGCCTCGCGCAGGCCTGGAGCGCTTCGCGATCTGCCAGGCGGTCTCGAGGAACCAGCTGTCGGCCGCGGGCACTTCGTCCGCGAGGCGCTGCGCCGCGAGGCCCTCGAGCCTGACCACCACCGTGCCGTCATCCCGGATCAGCAGCAGGCGAAGGCTTCGCCGCTGCGGCGTGACCTCCACGTCTTGCGCGTAGCACCAGAGCTCGCCGGCGGGCTTCGCGAACAGCTGCAGACTTTCCAGCTCGACGGGCACCCACGCGGCGGTCTCCGCCTGGCCGATGCCGAACAAGCCGGTCAGCGCCACGTGGAAGCCCGAGTCGAGCAACGCCGGGTGGAGCCGGTACGCCACCTGTGGCCCCGCAGTCTTGGGAAGATGGATCCGCCCCAGCGCCTCGCCGTCGCCTCGCCACAGCTCCGTCAGCCCCTGGAACGCCGGGCCATAGTCGAGGCCCACCGAGGCCAGCGCGACATAGGCCGCCTCGCCCGAGATGGCGTCGCTGCCCAGCCGCGCCCGCAGCGCGCCGAGGTCGAAGCGCGGCTCGTCGCCGGAAGTTCTTCGCAGCACGCCGCGCGCGTGGACGCGCCAAGATCCAGAGGGTGTCTGGCTGGCGATCTGGAGCTGGTGGCCGCCGGCAGATTCGGCCGTCACCAGCTGGAGCTTCGTCTCGGCGCCGAGCCGCAGCGGCTCGAGCAGCTGCACTTGCGCCACCTCGAAGGCGCTCTTGCCCAACGCCTCCTCGCCGGCGGCGAGCGCCATCTCCAGATACCCCGCGGCGGGGAACAGCGCAGAGCCGTGGACCGCGTGATCCGCGAGCCAGGGGAAGCGCTTCTGGCTCACGGTCGCGTCCCAGGACCGCATGCCGGGCATGGTGGAAAACCCGCGCGACTCGCCCAGCAGCGGATGCCCAAAGGCCGCGGGCTGCGCGACAATCGCCTCGGGCCAATAGGTCTCTCGCTGCCAGGCATAGCCCGGCAGAGGCACGCGCTTGCGCAGCGGCGGCAGCACCTTGTCCCAGGCGACGGCGTGGCCGCGAACCCAGAGCGCGCCCAGGCTCTCGAGCAGCGCCCCGCGCTCGTCCTGCTCGCGGCGCAGCGAACCAACCGAGAGGCTGTCGTTCCCCGCGGCGACTTCCTCGACCGGGTTGGTGAGGATTGGATGCGGGCTCATCTCGATGAAGACGCCGTGGCCGGACGCCATCAGCGCCTGCATCGAGCTGGCGAAGCGCACCGGCTGGCGCAGGTTGTTCCACCAATACGCGGCGTCGAGCGCCGTGCCTTTGGCGTCCGCGTCGAGCACGGTCGAGCGCATGGAGATCCGGGGCGGCGCCGGGCGCACGCTGGCCAGCGCCGTCAAGAGCTCGCCGCGCAGCGGATCGACTTGCGGGCTGTGGCTCGCCACGTCCACGCGCACGCGGCGGCAGAAGATCCCCTTCGACTCCAAGCCGCGCAGAAGGCCGCCCAGCGCCGAGGGCTCGCCGGAGATGACGGTCTGCCGCGGACTGTTGCTTACCGCGACCGCCAGCCGCTCTTCGTAGCCGGCCAGCGCCGCCTGCGCCTCCGCCAGGGAGAGCTCGACGACGGCCATCTCGCCCTGCCCGCTGATGCGCCGGAGCAGCGCGCTGCGCCGGCAGATCACCGCCACCGCGTCCTCGAGCGACAACGCGGAGGCGACGTGCGCCGCGGCGATCTCGCCCATGCTGTGGCCGATCACCGCGTCGGGCTCGACGCCCCACGAGCGCCAGAGCGCTGCCAGCGCCACCTCGAAGGCAAAGAGCACCGGCTGCACGATGTCGACGCGGTCGAGGCGCGCGCCTTCGAGCTCCTCGAGCGGCGACCAGCCTGTCTCGGCGCGGATGGCCGCGTCGCAGGCCGTGAACGCCGCGCGGAAGACGGGCTCCTCTGCCAAGAGCTGCCGGCCCATGCCGGCCCACTGCGAGCCCTGGCCGGGGAAGACGAAGACGATCTTCTTGGGCACGGCGCGCATGCCTCTGCTGGCGCCCGCGGGCGTCTCACCCGATGCCGCCGCTTCGAGCGCCGCGCGCAGCTCTTCGCTGGTCCGGGCGACGATGGAGACCCGAAGATCCATGGCCGCTCGAGTGGTGGCGAGGCTGACGGCGAGATCGGCCGGATCGGCGGCGGCCGCGTCGGCCAGCCGCTCGCACTGCTCCAGAAGCGCGGCCTCGCTCTTTGCCGAGATGACGAAGAGCTGCGCGGCCCCCGCAGCCGCCGCGGGCTCTGCCGCGGACTCCTGCGCAGCGTCCTGCAAGATCACGTGCGCATTGGTGCCGCTGATGCCGAACGAGCTCACGCCGGCGATGCGCCCCTCGGGGCCCGCAGGCCACGCGATCTCCGCGGTCGCCACCGTCACCGGCAGCTCGCTCCAGGCGATGTGCGGGCTGGGCTCCGCGGCGTGCAGGCTCTGGGGGATCTTCCCCTCCTGCATGGCGAGCACGACCTTGATGATCCCCGCGACACCGGCGGCCGCCTGGGTGTGGCCCAGGTTCGACTTGACCGACCCGATCACCACCGGGCTCGTCCGCTCCTTGCCGAGCGCCGCGCCCAGCGCCTGCACCTCGATCGGATCGCCGAGCTTCGTGCCGGTGCCGTGGCACTCGACGTAGCTCACCTCGCGGGGAGCGACGCCCGCGTCCCGCAATGCCTGCTCGATCACCAGCTCTTGCGCAGGGCCGCTCGGCGCGGTGAGGCCGTTGCTGCGGCCGTCGTGGTTGACCGCGCTGCCGCGAATGACGGCCAGGACGCGATCGCCGTCGCGCTTCGCGTCGGAGAGCCGCTTGAGCGCGAGCATGCCGCAGCCCTCGCTCCAGCCAACGCCGTCGGCGCCCGCGCCGAAGCTCTTGCAGCGGCCGTCGGGAGCGAGCCCGCGCAGGCGGCTGAACTCGACGAAGGTCTTCGGCGTCAGCATCAGCGTCACGCCGCCGGCCAGCGCGGTCGAGCACTCGCCGCGGCGGAGCGCCTGGCAAGCGAGGTGCACCGTCACCAGCGACGACGAGCACGCCGTGTCCACCGTCAGGCTCGGGCCCTTGAGACCCAGCACGTACGAGAGCCGCCCCGAGGCGACGCTGCCCAGGCTGCCCGTCATGACGTAGCCGTCCAGCTCGGCAGAGAGCCCCGCGTACTCCTGGTACATGAGGCCGACGAAGACGCCGGTGTCCCCGCCAGCCAGGCGATCCGGGTTCCAGCCCGCGTGCTCCAGCGCTTCCCAGCTGGTCTCGAGCAGCAGGCGCTGTTGCGGATCCACCGTCACCGCTTCGCGCGGGGAGATGCCGAAGAAGCCGGCGTCGAAGCGCTCGATGCCGTGGAGAAAGCCGCCCGACTTGGAGGTCGACTTGCCCACCGCGTCCGGGTCGGGGTCGTAGAGCGCCGCGGCGTCCCAGCGGCCGCGCGGCACCTCGTCCACCGCGTCCGTGCCGCCGGCGAGGAGCTTCCAGAAGCTTTCGCCGTCGTGGACGCCGCCCGGATAGCGGCAGCCGAAGCCGACGATGGCGATGGGCTCGTTGGTCTCTTTTGCTGCATCGACTCTTGGCGTTACGGGCGACCTTTGCTGGAGCACCGAATGAGAGAGCCACTCGCCGAGCGCGTTCACCGTCGGGTGATCGAACGCGAGCGTTGCCGGCAGGGAGACGCCCACGCGGCGGCCCAGCTCGTTGCGCAGCTCGACGGCCATGAGTGAGTCGAGGCCCAGCTCGGAAAAGGGCCGATCCTCCGGCAGCGCGCCCTGCCAGGAGAGCACGCGGGCGACGTCGGCGCTGACAGCCGCGCGGACGAAGGCGTCGCGCTGGCTCTCGGGCAGCTCGAGCAATTGCGCCACCCAGCCTCCGTCGGCCTGCTTCTTCGGCTGCGGCCGGATCAGCTCGCGCCACACCGGCGGAGGAGAGCCCGCGAAGGCGCGGCCCACGGCGCCGAGCTCGAATCGCACCACGCCCAGATGGGCTTCGCCGCGCCCCAGCAGCTCGTCGAAGAGCGCCGCGCCTTCCGAGGCGCTCCACGCGCTCATCCCTTGCCGCTCGAGCCGCGCTCGCTGGGCCTGGGCGAGACCGGCCGCCATGCCGCCTTCGTCCCACGGGCCCCAGCCGAGGCTCTGCGCGGGAAGCCCCAGGTCGAGCCGGTGCGCTGCCAGCGCGTCGAGGAACGAGTTGGCCGCCGCGTAGTTGCCCTGCCCCGCCGCGCCCAGCGCGCCCGAGATGGAGGAGAAGAGCACGAAGAAGTCCAGATCCTTCGTCAGCCGGTGCAGGTTCCAAGCGCCGCGAACCTTGGGCGCGAGCACGCGGTCGAACCGTTCGGGCCGCTGCTCGGCGAGCACGCCGTCGTCGAGGATGCCGGCAGCGTGGACCACTCCAGAAAGATCGGGAACGCTCGCCAGCGTCCGCGCCAGCGCCTCTTCATCGGCGACGTCCACCTCGGCCACCGTCACGCGGGTCAACGCCTGAAGCTCGGCCACCGCCTCGGCGGCGCCGGGAGTTTGCATTCCGCGCCGGCCCGTGAGGATCAGGTGCGGCGCTCCGCGCTTCGCCAGCTCGCGCGCCACGATCAAACCCAGCGCGCCCAGGCCTCCGCTGATCAGCACCGAGCCGCGCAACGCGGGCCGGGCAGGCTTCTCCGCGGGCTTCGCGCGCACGAGCCGCGCGACCAGCCTGCGTCCGTTTCGCCAGGCGACCTCGTCCTCGTCGTCGACCGACTGCAGCTCGCGCAGCAGGTCCTGCTCGTCGGGAGCATCCACCAGGCGGCAATGGAGCTCCGGGTGCTCGCGCTGCACCGTGCGTCCGAGGCCCAGGATGGTGGCGGTCGCCAGGTCCGCCATCGGCTCGCCCGCGGCGGAGGTGGCGCCGCGAGTCACCCAGAAGAGCCTGGTGGTGCGTTGCCGGCTGGCGAGCTGCTGCGCGATTTGCAGACCTTCGCGGGCGATGCGGAAGGCGGTCTCGTCGGGCGTTTCACCCTCGGCTGCCTCCCACAGGCAGACCACGGCCTCGGCGGGCGGCGCGACCGCGAGCGACTCGACCGTGGCGAGCGTCCCGTGGCGACTCAGCGAGCGCGCCCAGGCCGACCCGGCGTTGGCCACGATCAGAAGCGGGCGCGGCTCTCCGGCCTGCGCGGGACGCTCTTGCCACTCGAGCCGGTAGAGACCGTCGCGCTCCGCGGCAAAGAGCGTGCGGTCCGCCGCGCGCAGCCGCACCCCGCGCAGCTCGGCCACCACCTGGCCGCTCACGCCCAGCAGCGAAGCCGTGAGCTCGCCCTCGCGAACGCGCGCGCGCACGAACGCGGCCGGCAGATCCTGGAAGAGCTGGAGCGAGCCGATCTCGAAGGGCAGCCGCAGCTCGGACGCTCCGTCCAGGATCAGCACCGCCTGCAGCGCCGCGTCGAGCTGCGCGGGCTGCAGGCGGTAGCCCGTCAGCCGCGAAGGGAGAAGCTCTGCCAGCAGCTCGCCCTCGCCGCGCCACAGCTTGCGCAGGCCGCGGAAGCCCGGGCCGTACTCGAGGCCCAGCGCGAAGAGCGCCTCGTAGATGCCGGGCGCGTCGAGCTCCTCGGAGCAGCGCGACCGCAACGCGTCCAGGTCTTGCGTCTCCGCCACGGGACTCGCGGCAGTGGCGGCGCTGGTGGCGTGCACGAGCCACGCCTCGCCCGCCGCGCTGGCCGGGCCCTGGCTGTAGAGAGTGACTTCGCCGTCTGTGCCGACGACCGCCTGCACTCGCCGCGCGGCGCCGTCGTCCGGCAGGATCAGCGGAGCCTGGAGGAGAAGATCGCGCACCGCCGCGGGCCCGCCGAGCGCCTGCGCCGCCGCGGCGCGCGACATCTCGGCCAGCGCCGCGCCCGGAACGACGAGCCTGCCCGCGACCCGGTGATCGCCCAGCCACGGATGACTCGCGAGCGAGAGCGTAGTCTCGAAGACCGCGCGCTGCCCCGCGGCCGCGAGGCGATCTCCCAGCAGCGGATGCCCGGTCGGAGCTCCCCCAATGGGCTTGAGATGCGCGCCGTCGACCCAGTGGCGCTGGCGCTGCCAGGGATAGCTGGGCAGCTCCACGCGCCGTGCCGGCCCGAACAGCGCCGCCCAATCGACCGCTCCGCCCGCGGTCCAGTAGTCGCCCAGACCCTCGAGAAGGCTCGCCGTCTCTTCGCGTCCGGCGCGCAGGGAAGGCACCAGGACCGCGTCCTCTTCCGGCACGAAGCCGAGGAGGTTCGCTTGCGGCCCGATCTCAATGAAGAGCCCGGCACCAGCCTCGCGCAGCGCCTGGACGCAGTCCGCGAACCGCACCGGCTCGCGCACATGCCGCACCCAATGCGCGGCACTTCCGGGCTCGCCGCTCAGGGCGCTGACGAGCTGCAGCCGCGGCTCGCCGTAGCGCAGCCCGCCCGCGACCTCTGCGAAGGCCTCGAGCATTCCATCCATCTGCGCCGAGTGGAAGGCGTGCGAGACCTGCAGCTCCCTGCACTTGACGCCGCGCTCTCGCCATTGCGCGCACGCTGCCGCCAAGAGCGATTTAGGCCCGGCGACGACCACGCGCGACGGGCTGTTGACGGCCGCGATCTCCACCCCCGGCGGAAGCCAGGGGCGCACGTCGGCCTCCGAAGCGCTCACCTGCGCCATGGCGCCGCCCGCCGGCAGCGACTGCATGAGCTTCGCTCGCGCGGCGACGAGCTTCGCGGCGTCCTCCAGCGAGAGCACGCCGGCGACGCACGCGGCGGCGATCTCACCGATGCTGTGTCCGGCGACCAGCCGCGGCTCGACGCCCCAGGCTTTCCACTGCGCGCAGAGCGCATACTGCACGGCGAAGAGCGCCGGCTGCGTGAAGCCCGTCTGGTCGAGCAGCGCGGCCTCTTCCGTCCCGCGCGCGGCCCACATCACCTGCTTGAGCGGCCGTTCGAGGTGCGGATCGAGAAGAGCCACGGCGCGGTCCAGCGCGGCGCGGAACGGCTCGAACCGCTGGTACAGCTCGCGGCCCATGCCCGGCCGCTGCGACCCCTGGCCCGAGAAGAGGAACGCGACGCGCGGCGCCTTGGCAGCCGCGGTGCGCGCGGGCCGGCCGGCCTGCAGCTCAGCGCGCAACTCTTCGCCGCCGCGCGCGACGATGGCCAGCCGCTCTTCCATCGCCGCGCGAGTGGTGGCGAGGCTGAATGCGAGGTCCCGCGGATTTTCGAGAGCGGTCTCCACAAGCCGCCGGCTCTGCGCCGCCAGCGCTTCCGGGGTCTTGGCGGAGATGACAAAGAGCTGCGCCTCTTCCGCCAAGGCCGGAGCTGCCGCGATTTGAACCGGCGGCTCCTGCAGGACGACGTGCGCGTTGGTGCCGCTGATGCCGAAGGAGCTGACGCCGGCGATGCGCGGCTCGCTTCCGCGCGGCCAGGAGATTGCCTCGCCCGCCACGCGCACCGGCAGCTCGCTCCAGGCGATGTGCGGACTCGGCTGATGAAAGTGCAGCGTCTTTGGGATCTCTTCGTGCTGCATCGCCAGCACGACCTTGATGATGCCGGCCACTCCCGCCGCCGCCTGCGTGTGGCCGAAGTTCGACTTCACCGAGCCGATCACCACCGGCGCTTTGCGATCCCCCAGCGCCTTGCCCAGCGCTTGCACTTCGATCGGATCGCCGAGTTTCGTGCCGGTGCCGTGGCACTCGACGTAGCTCACCTCGCGAGGTGCGACGCCCGCGTCGTTCAGCGCCTGCTCGATCACCGCCTCTTGCGAGGGACCGTTGGGCGCCGTGAGGCCATTGCTGCGGCCGTCGTGGTTGACCGCTGTGCCGCGGATGACGGCCAGCACGCGATCGCCGTCGCGTTTGGCGTCCGAGAGCCGCTTGAGCGCGAGCATGCCGCAGCCTTCGCTCCAGCCCACGCCGTCGGCGCCCGCGGCGAAGCTCTTGCTGCGGCCGTCGGGAGAGAGCCCGCGCAGGCGGCTGAACTCGACGAAGACGTTCGGCGTCAGCATCAGCGTCACGCCGCCGGCCAGCGCCGTCGAGCATTCGCCGCGGCGCAGCGCCTGGCAGGCGAGGTGCACCGTCACCAGCGACGACGAGCAGGCCGTGTCCACCGTCAGGCTCGGGCCTTTGAGGCCGAGCACGTACGAGAGCCGGCCGGAAGCGACGCTGCCCAGGCTTCCGGTCATGACGTAGCCGTCCGACGCCGCCTGGCCCGACGAGAAGCCGGCGTACTCCTGGTACATCAGGCCGACGAAGACGCCGGTGTCGCCGCCGAGGAGCCGCTCCGGATTCCAACCCGCGTGCTCCAGCGCTTCCCAGCTGGTCTCGAGCAGCAGGCGCTGCTGCGGATCGACCGCCACCGCCTCGCGCGGCGAGATGCCGAAGAAGGCCGCGTCGAACTCTTCGATGCCCTCGACGAAGCCGCCCTCCTTGGTGGTGGACTTGCCGGCTGCGTCCGGATCCGGATCATAAAGTGCGTCCGCGTCCCAGCGGCTGCGCGGAACCTTGCCGACGGCGTCCGCGCCGCTGGCGAGGAGCTTCCAGTAGCTCTCGCCGTCCTGGACGCCTCCCGGATAGCGGCAGCCGAACCCGACGATGGCGATGGGCTCGTTCGACTCCTTCAGCGCCGCCCGTGCTTTCGCCTTCGCCGGCTGCTCGTCCGCGCGCAAGACATCGGCGAGCAGCCACTCGCTGAGCGACGCGACCGTCGGATGATCGAAGGCCAGCGTCGCCGGCAGGCTCACGCCCAGGCGCCGGCCCAGCTCGTTGCGCAGCTCGACCGCCATCAGCGAGTCCAGGCCCAGCTCGGAGAAAGCGCGATCCTCGGGCAGCAATCCCTGCCACGAGAGCACGCGCGCGACTTCCGCGCTGACCGCCGCGCGCACCTCTGCCCCGCGGTCGGCCTCGGACACTTCGAGTAGCCGCGACGCCCACGAACCTCCGGCCTGCTTCTCCCGCTGCGGACGGATCAGCTCGCTCCACAGCGCCGGAGCCTCGCCCGCGAAGGCGCGGCCCACCGCCGGCAGATCGAAGCGGATGAGGCCCAGCTGCGCGTCGCTCCGGCCGAGCGCGGCGCCGAATCGATCCATTGCTTCCGCCGCGCTCCACTCCAAGAGGCCGCGCCGTTCGAGCCGGGACCGCTGCAGGTCGCCCAGGCGCGCGGCCATGCCGGCGCCTGCCCAGGGCCCGAAGGCGAGGCTTTGTCCGGCGAGGCCGCTCTCGCGCCGGTGCGCCGCCAGCGCGTCGAGAAAGGTGTTGGCCGCGGCGTAATTTCCCTGCCCCGCGGCGCCCAAAAGGCCGGAGACGGAGGAGAAGAGGACGAAGATCTCCAGATCGCGGCTAGCGGTGAGCTCGTGCAGGTTGAAGGCGCCGTCGACCTTTGGCGAGAGCACGCGCGTCAAGCGCGGGCCGTCCAACTCGGCGAGCACGCCGTCGTCGACTACGCCTGCCGTGTGCACCACCCCGCGAAGATCCGGGATCTGGTGCAACAGCGCGGCGAGCGCGGGGCGGTCGGCGGCGTCGACCGCGGCCACCGTCACCGCCACGCCTCGCGCCTCGAGCGCGGCGACGGCTTCGGCAGCGCCCGGAGTTTCGAGGCCTCGGCGCGAGGCGAGGACCAGCCGTGGCACCTTCCGGTCCGCGAGCCAGGAAGCGACGTGCAGTCCCAATGCGCCGAGGCCGCCGGTGACCAGCACCGTTCCGTCGAGCTTCGCTGCTACAGGCGCAACGGGAGCGGCTCGCTTCAGCCTCGCGACGTAGCGCTTTCCGCCACGCCAGGCCACCTCGGTCTCGAGATCGTCCCCTTGAAGCTCGCGGGCAACGCAGGCCAGGTCGTCGGTCTCGATCAGGCGGCAGTCGAGCTCGGGATGCTCCTGCCTGACCGTCCGGCCGAGCCCCTTGAGCGTGGACGACGCCAGCGCTTCTTCAGCGGTCAGGACGAGGCGCAGCTTGCACGGCCCGCCGAGCTTGATCAGCGTCTGTACGACGGCGAGCGCGGCGAGCGCGACGCGCCTCGCGTGAGCCGGAACAGTCTCGCTCGCGATCCGCGGCCAGAAGCAGACCAGCCCCGCGCCCTCGCTCGCGAGCAGCGCCTGCTCGAGTCCGTCCTCCGTCGCGTGCTCGCCTTCCAGGCCGGGAAGGCCGAGCAACAGCCAGCGCCCGGCAGCAGCGGCGGTCTTCGGCTGCTCGCGCCATTCGAAGCGGTAGAGACCGTCGGCCTCTAGCTTCTCCCTGCCTGCGGGCAGTACCCGCAAGCCCGAGACCTCCGCCAGCTCGCGGCCGGAGTCGTCGAGGATGGTCAGCTCGGTGCTGCCGCCGTCGTCGCGCACGTGCACCCAGGCCGCCGCTCCCTCGCGCGAGACGGTGAGCGCGCCCATCTCGAAAGGCAGCAAAAGCTGGTCACCGCCGCGGAGAACGAGGACGGCCTGCAGCGCCGCATCGAGCACGGCGGGCGCAATGCCGTACCCCTCTTCGCGATCTGGCCGGAGCCGCGCCAGCGCTTCCCCGTCTCCGAGCCACAGGCCTTCGAGGCCGCGGAACGAAGGGCCGTAGTCGAGGCCCAATTCCTCGAACCGGGCATAGATCGACGCCGCCTCCACTTCGCCAGCGCAGCGCGCTTGAATGGCTGAAAGCGCTTCGCTTGCCGCCATGGGCTGAAGGGCGGTCGCCCGCGCCGTCGCATGCAGCAAGAACGCCGCTTCGTCCTGTCCAGCGCTGTAGAGCGCCACCTCGCCGCCCGCGCCGGCGACCACCTGCACCCGCAGCGCTCCGCTC
>DATBAA010000180.1:0-4291 GCA_036271755.1 Myxococcales bacterium
CTGGCCGGCGAGGGCGTCGAGAGCATCGTGCTCACCAATCGCAACCACTTCCGCGCTTCGATGAAGGTGAAGACGCGGACGGGCGCGAAGGTGTTCATCCATCCGGCAGACGCCGCGTTCGCGCGCGAGAAGGGCGTCGCCGTCGATGGCGATCTGACCTACGGCCAGCGCGTCGGGCCCTTCACGGTGGTGGCGGCGCCGGGCAAGTCTCCCGGCGAGATCGCGCTGCACTGGCCGGCGCGGAAGATCCTCGTCATCGGCGACGCTTGCGTGGGCAAGCCGCCCGGAGCCTGCGCGCTCTTGCCGCCGGCTGCGATCGACGATCTGCCGCGCCTGCGCGACTCACTCAAGAACCTATCGACGCTCGACTTCGATACGTTGTTGCTCGGCGACGGCGCCTGCATCCTGACCTCGGGCAAGGCGGCGCTTACCAGGCTTGCCGACTCGTGAGTGAGTGAGTGAGTGAGTGAGCGCTCGCCACGGCAATCGCGCGCGCGAAGGACCACTTTACGCAAGTGACCGGCAAAATCGATCTGGGCCAGTTCGTCCGCGTGCGCGGCGCCCGCGAGCACAACCTCAAGAACGTCGACCTGCAGATCCCGCGGCAGGCGCTGGTGGTCTTCACCGGCATCTCCGGCTCGGGGAAGTCGTCGCTGGCCTTCGGGACCCTCTATGCCGAGGCGCAGCGGCGCTATCTCGAGTCGGTCGCTCCCTATGCCCGGAGGCTCTTCGAGCAGATGAGCCCGCCCGAGGTGGACGAGATCGAGGGCCTGCCGCCCGCGGTGGCTTTGCAGCAGCAGCGCGGCTCGCCCACCACGCGGTCGTCGGTGGGCAGCGTGACCACGCTCGGAAACCTCCTGCGCATGCTCTATTCGCGGGCCGGAACCTATCCGCCCGGGCAGCCGCACTTGGAGGCGGAGTCCTTCTCCACCAACACGCCGGAGGGCGCCTGCCCCACCTGCCAGGGCCTGGGGCGCATCTACGAGGTCACCGAGAAGTCGATGGTGCCGGACGATTCGCTCACCATCCGCGGGCGCGCCGTCGCCGCCTGGCCGCCCGCGTGGCACGGCCAGAACCTGCGCGACATGCTGGTCACCATGGGCTTCGACGTCGACAAGCCCTGGCGCGAATTGCCGAAGAAGGATCGCGACTGGATCCTCTTCACCGACGAGCAGCCGGCGGTTCCGGTCTATGCGGGCTTCACTCCCGCCGAGACGCGACGCGCCTTCAAGCGCAACGAGCCGCCCAGCTACATGGGCAACTTCTCCAGCGCCAGACGCTTCGTGATGGAGACCTTCGCGGGCACCCAGAGCGCCATCGTGAAGAGGCGCGTGTCGCGCTATCTCATCAGCACCGAATGCCGCGAGTGCCACGGCAAGCGGTTGCGGCGCGAATCGCTCTCGGTGAAGTTCGCCGGGCTGGACATCGCCGAGATGTCGCGCGTGCCGCTCAAGCAGTTGGACAAGGTCCTCCGCGCGGCGGCGTCGAGGGATCCGAAACTGGCGAAGGAGATCGTCGCCCGGCGCATCGTCGACGACTTCCTGGCGCGCGTCTCGGTGATGCTGGAGCTGGGGCTTGGCTATCTCACTATGGAGCGGAGCACGCCCACGCTCTCTCCGGGCGAGCTGCAGCGGCTGCGCCTCGCGACGCAGGTGCGCTCCAACCTCTTCGGCGTCGTCTACGTGCTCGACGAGCCCACCGCCGGGCTGCACCCGTCGGACACCGAGGCGCTGCTCGAGGCGTTGGAGAAGCTGCGCGTCTCGGGCAACTCGCTCTTCGTGGTCGAGCACGATCTGGCGGTGATTCGTAAGGCGGATTGGATCGTCGACGTGGGCCCGCTGGCGGGAGAGCAGGGCGGGCAGATCCTCTACAGCGGCGCGCCCGAAGGATTGAAGGCCGTCGAGGCGTCGCTGACCCGCCGCTATCTCTTCGAAGATGAGCGCGCGCCGCAGCGGCCAAAGCGCGAGCCGCGCGATTGGCTGCGCCTGCGCGGCATCGAGCGCAACAATCTCGCAGGCCTCGACGCGGAGATTCCGCTGGGCGTTTTGACCAGCGTCACCGGCGTTTCTGGATCGGGAAAGTCGAGCCTCATCAGCCAGGCGTTGGTGGAGCTGGTGGCCGCGCAGCTGGGGCATGAGCCAGTGGAGGAGGAGCCGGATGACCTGGAGCGCGCTCCGCTCGAGGAAATCAAGGGCAAGATCGAGAGCGGCATGGAGCACGTGAAGCGGCTGGTGCGGGTCGATCAGAAGCCCATCGGGCGCACGCCGCGCTCGAACCTCGCGACCTACACCGGCCTCTTCGACGGCGTCCGCAAGCTCTTCGCCGCCACCAAGGCCGCGCGCGCCCGCCGCTACGACGCCGGCCGCTTCTCCTTCAACGTCGCCAAGGGCCGCTGCGCGACCTGCGAGGGTGAAGGCTCGGTGATGGTGGAGCTGCTCTTCCTGCCCAGCGTCTACGCGCCTTGTCCGGCCTGCCACGGCGCGCGCTACAACGAAGAGACGCTGCAGATTCGCTACCGCGAGAAGAACATCGCCCAGGTGCTGCGCCTGACGGTCGACGCCGCGCACGATTTTTTCTCCGAAGACGAGACCGTGCGGCGATCGCTCGCGACTCTGGGCGAAGTGGGTTTGGGTTACTTGCGCCTGGGGCAGCCGGCGACGGAGCTGTCGGGCGGCGAAGCGCAGCGCATCAAGCTGGCCACCGAGCTGCAGCGGCAGCAGCGCGGCCAGACGCTGTACGTTTTGGACGAGCCCACCACCGGCTTGCATCCGTCGGACATCGACAAGCTCATCGTCCAGCTCAACGGGCTCGTCGATGCCGGCAACAGCGTGGTGGTGGTGGAGCACGATCTGCGCGTCGTCGCCGCCAGCGATTGGGTCATCGACCTGGGGCCGGGCGCGGGCGACGAGGGCGGCCGCATCGTCGCCGCCGGCCCGCCAGCGGTCGTCGCCAAAGCAGCCGGCAGCAAGACAGCGAAGTATCTGGCGTCAGCGCTCTAGGCGGCTCGCACCGGCGCCAGCTGCGGCTGCTTGTCCGGGGTTGCCTTGAGCGAGCTGCGCAGCTTGAGCATGGGCACTTCGACGAAGCGGTAGGAGAGCTCCGCGCAGACGACCGCGCCCAGGACTTGGAGGGGAACGCGCCAGATGGGCGCCGGCAGCTCGTGCGAGAGCCACAGCTGCTGCCAGAGATAGAGGCTGTAGGAGATGACCCCGACGTGCACGAAGGGCTTGGAGTTGAGCACGCGTCCGACGGCGCTGTCCGCGTTGCGCAGGCCCCAGGTGATGACCGAGAGCGCGCTGATGGCCTCGATGCTGTAGCCGAAGCCGGCGTTGATCACCCCCGCGCGGCGCATGACGCAGGAGATGACCAGCAGATAGAAGGTGGAGCCCAGGGCGACGACCGGCCGGGCCAGGAAGTCGAGCACGCGCGAGGTGCCGAACTCTTCCAGCTCCAGCGCGGCCCAGCAGCCGAGCATGAGCGCGTCGACGCGCAGGTGGAGCATGGCGGTGATGTTCGGCCGCATGCCGGGAATGAAGACGAAGGTGATGACGCGCATCAGCGGTGTCGCGATCATCAGGGCGATGGCGGTCTTGCGGGCCTTGAAGGCGCCCAGGAGCAAGAGCAGGAAGGGCCAGAAGAGATAGAACTGCTCCTCAACACTCAGCGACCAGGAGTGGTTCACCACCCACGAGCCCGGGTTCAGGTAGTTGGTGGTGAAGAAGATGGCGCGCGCGAACGCTCCGGGACTGGCGGCGACCACGCCAAACGACGCCAGCACGGCCACCACCGCGAGATAAGTCCAATAGGCGGGGAGAATGCGGAAGGTGCGGCGCCAATAGAAGGCGCGCAGGCTGATGGTGCCCGTCCGGTCGCGCTCTTCGAGCAGGAGCCGGGTGATGAGAAAGCCGCTGATGACGAAGAAGACCGTCACTCCGACCGGACCCCAGACGTCGATGACGCCCGCTCCGAAAGGCAGGTTGCGCCCGACGTGCAGCGCCTTGCCGGCGTGTCCTAAAACGACCATCGCGGCTGAAATAGCCCGCAGCCCGTCCAACGAAGGCAGCCTCTTCTTGTCCACCATGCCCCGACCCCTCTCAGGCCCGGAAGCTAGGGATTCGCCTGCCTGCTTCGCAAGCTCCACCAAAGTCTGAAATGAACAGAGTAGGATTGCGGACGATCAAGGAGACTTCGAAATGCGCTTTCTCGGATTGGGGTGCCTCGTGACGTTACTCGCCTGTTCGCCTGCGGCCACGGTCAAGCCGGAGGAGAAGCCGGTGCCCGCCAACCTGGC
>DATBAA010000181.1:0-12856 GCA_036271755.1 Myxococcales bacterium
CGAAGCGCTGGCGCTGAGAATCGCGAAATTTCCCGCTGCCGGGCTGACGGCGATCAAGCGGCGAATCAATGACGTTTCGCTGGCACCGCTGGCCGACGTCCGCACCGATGCCGCGCTCTTCCAGCAAACCATGCGCGACCCGCGCGCCCAGGCTCGCACCAAGGAATTGCTGGACGAGGGAATGCAGACGCGAGGCACGGTCGAGAGAGACTTTGCGGCTGCTCTGGGCCGGCTCGAGAAATAGCTGACACTGATTTGCGGGTCAGTGGCAGGCGCCGGATAAACGTATAATCCACTGCACTCCGAAGAGCATCGCGGCGAGAAAGCGCGAGAGCGCCAGCGACCGAGCGTTTGAAGCCTAATAGTCTTCGTCGCCGGCGGCCTGCACGGCCAGCCACAGCTCGTCGTATTTGCCGCGCACGGAGGCATCCAAACCCGCGCCTAGCTCGCGCGGTAGCTTCACCGCGCGGATCAGCTCGACGACGTCGGCGATGTCCTTCACCCGATGCGCCGCGGACAGGCCGGACGCGAGTTTCAGTTCGATCAACTTCGGCAGCGGCAAATACCGCGCCGATCCATCCGCGACGGCAACGGCGGCTGGATCGGGGAATGAAACGGGCTTGGGCTTGCCGTCGCCGGGGAAATCTCCCGCAATCAAGATATCGATTCCGACGTTGTGCTCGGTGTCTCGCATCCCTTTACTGCCGGGAAATTTTTCCAGGTAGCCGCGGCCGAGGATGCGCTCTTTCAGTGTCTCCAGACCAGCCTTGGTCAAGAGCAAATCGACGTCGGTCGTGACGCGGCGATAGCCGTACCGATTGAGAGCCATGGCGCCGGCGATGGCGTAGGGAATTTGCGCGGCTTCCAGCTCGGCGACGATTTTCACGAGAGCCCGCTGCACGTCCGCATCGCCCATGAAAAACCTCGACGAGTAATCGACGCCGCGCCAGAACTCCGCTTCGCTTCCCTTGGGCTCCACGGATGCATCATAGCCGCTGGGACCACGCCTCGAAAGCGGCGCTGAATGATGCTCTACTGATCGCATGGGCATCGACGCTTTTCTCGCGGAGGTCCGGCCGGAGCTGCACCGGTACTGCGCCCGCATGACCGGGTCGGTGATCGACGGCGAGGACGTGGTGCAAGACGTCCTCGCCCGCGCGGCCGAAGAGGCGAAAGCCACCGGCGCTCCGCCGTCGAGGCCGTGGATCTTCCGCGTCGCCCACCATCGCGCCATCGACTTCACCCGCCGCTACGAGCGCCGCATGAGCGAGCCACTCAAAGACCTCGAAGACGGCTCGACGCCCGAGGACGCCATCGCGCGGCGCGAGGCCGTGGCGCTGGCCATCTCGCGCTTCATCGAGCTGCCGCCGCTGCCGCGGGCCTGCGTCATCTTGAAGGACGTGCTGGGCCATTCGGTGGCGGAGATGGTCTCGATGCTCGACTCTACCGAGCCGGCCGTGAAGGCCGCGCTGCACCGCGGCCGCGAGAAGCTCAAGCAGCTGCAACCTCTGCAGCAGGCCCACGGCGAGATCTCTCCCGCGCTGAAGCAATACGCGCAGCTCTTCAACGCGCGCGATTGGTCCGGCTTGCAGCAGCTTCTGGCCGGCGACGTCGAGCTCGATCTGATCAACAAGGCGAAGCTCAAGGGCCGCGACGACGTCTCGCACTACTTCGGCCGCTATCAAGCGCTCGAGGGCTGGCACGTCAGGCCTGCGTGGCTGGAGGGACGCGAGGTCTTGGCTTTCTTCGCCACTCCGGAAGCGCGCCGACCTGGCTACTTCGTCCTGCTCGGCCTCGCAGGCGGCCAGGTCGCGGCCATTCGTGATTTCCGATACGTCGACTACGTGGCCCGCGACGCGGAGATGCAGTTCGAGTAGCTTCCGGCCATGGCTGACCACAGCGGGCCGCCGCTGCCCACCATGCCTTTCGAATCGTTGCCGCAGCTCATCGCCGCGCAAGCCGGGGCCGCGCCCGATCGCGCCGCGGTCAAGCAGCGCGGACCCACGGGCAAGTGGCAAGAGCTGACCTGGCGTGCCCTCGACGAGAAGCGCCGCGCCTATGCCGCCGGGCTGCAAGCGCTGGGCGTGAAGCGCGGCGACGTCATCGCCACCGTCTCGCCCAACTCCAGCGAGATGCTCATCGCCGAGCTGGCCGCGCAGACGCTGGGCGCGGCGAGCGCGGCCATCTTCCCCGGATACTCGCAGGAGATCCTGCTCCACTGCGTCGCCGACTCGGGCGCGCGCATCGCCTTCGCGGGCAGCGCGCAGCAGCAGCGGCAGCTCGCGGAGGCCAGGGGCCTGACGAAGATCGTCGTGCTCGACGGCCAGCCGCTGCCGGAAGATCGCGCCATTCCGCTACAAGCGCTACAGGGCGGCAAGGCCGCGGAGCTCGAGGCGACGAAGGACGATGTCGCATACCTGCTCTACACCAGCGGCACCACCGGCAAGCCCAAAGGCGTCGAGCTGACGCACTGGAACGCGCTCTCACAACAGGCGGCGATCGCGTCGCTGTGGGACGTGAGCGAGAAGGACATTTTCCTCTCCTACCTGCCCTGGCACCACTGCTTCGGCGCGCTCTTCGAGCGGCTGATGGCGCTGTGGCATCGCGCGCTCCTGGTCATCGACGATTCGCGCGGACGCGATCTCGATCGTTTGTATACAAACCTCTTCGAGATCCGCCCGACCGTCTATTTCGGCGTGCCCCGCGTCTACAACGGCATGATCGCGCGCGCCGAGGAAGATCCGAAGGCGCGCGAGGCGCTGAAGAATCTTCGCTTTGCCTTCAGCGCGGCGGCGCCCATCAGCGAGCCGGCCTTCCGCTGGTTCGAGGCCTTGGGCGTGCCGGTGCTGGAAGGCTGGGGTCTGACCGAGACGTCGCCCTGCGTCACCATCACGCGCAGGTCCTCCAAGCGCGCGCCGGGCCTCGTCGGCCAGCCGCTGCCGGGCACGACGGTGCGCTTGCAGCCGGTCGAGGATTTCGGCGGCCGCGGAGAGATCCTCGTCCAAGGCCCGCAGGTCATGCGCGGCTACCACAACCGTGTGGACGAAACCGCCAAGGCGCTGGCCCAGGGCTTTCTCCACTCGGGCGATCTCGGCGAGTGGACCGAGCAGGGCCTCAAGCTCGCCGGCCGCATCGACGGCGTCTTCAAGCTGGAGAACGGCGAGAAGGTGTCGTCGGGCGAGGTGGAGGCGCGCGTGCTCGCGGCCACCCCATTGGTGGAGCAAGCGCTGGTGCTGGGCAGCGGCCAGCAGTTCGTCACCGCGCTGCTCTGGCTGGCTCCGGGCGCGGCCCGGGCGTTCTTGCAGCAGCAGGAGCTGGAGGCACCATCGGACTTTTCCGCGGTGCCCGAGCTTCGCCGCGCCGTCGTCGAAGCGCTGCAGGCCGCGAATCTATTGGCTCCCGTCCACTACGAGCGCGTCCGCCGCGTCGCCTTCATGCAGGAGCCGCTGGCCTTCGATTCGGGAGAGCTGACCCCAACGCAGAAAGTCGTTCGCTCGGTCGTCATGCAAAAGAACGCCGCTTTGATTGCGGCGTTGCGCAGCGATCAGCCGCATCCACAAATCGCCGGGCTCTTCCGCCGCGGCGCCGCGTTCGAGAACATATGAATGGCCTCATCAGCTTCCTGACCTTGATGGTGTTTCTCCTCGTGGGCATCACGCAGCACGGGGACATCAGCAAATCCGTCGGATACGGCATCGCGATCCCGTTGGCCGTCGTCACTTTCGGATTGGCCATCGTCCGCTACAAGGGCCGCAGCAAATGAGTGCTCGGGATAAGTTTCCCTTGTTCGTCGAGTTGGCCACCCGCTGGGCCGACAACGACGTCTATGGCCACGTGAACAACGCCACCTACTATGCGTTCTTCGACACGGTGGTGAACCGGTTCCTCACCGACAATGGATTGCTCGACGTGGAGAAGAGCCCGAGCTTCGGCGTCATCGTCGAGACCGGCTGCAAATACTTCTCGAGCGTCGCCTTTCCGGACGTGCTGGAGATCGGCCTGCGCGTGGCCAAGCTCGGCAACACCAGCGTTCAATATGAATTGGGCGTCTTCAAGAAAGGCTCGGACGAATGCGCGGCGGAGGCCCGCTTCGTCCATGTCTACGTCGACCGCGCCACGCGCCGCCCCGTTGCAGTTCCGCCCGAGACGCGCGCCGTGCTGCAAAGACTGGTGAGTTGATGCCGTACCTGGCCAACCCATTGCCGATCGTCGCCGCCAAAGCGGCGGCATATTCCGCGCTTCGCGCTCTGGGCTTTCTTCATTCGCTGGTGGTACGAGCCGAACGGAGGGACCAAAGCGCTGATGCGGTGGAGCCTGGTTGGGACGGCCGTCTCGAGCGCGGTGGACCTGGGCAGCTATCTTGTCTACACGCACTATGACGACGTCTCGTGGCTGAAGATACCCTTCTGCTGAAAACGTTCTCGGCCTTCTTGGCAGCGACGGCAATCGTGCCCACGCTTATTGGCGGAGGGCTGCGAGGTCGAGATGGAAATCCTCTTCGTTCAAGGCGCAGGCGCGAACGTCCACGATGGATGGGACAACAAAGGAGGATGACCCGAAATGCGCAAACTGGAAGCCGGCGCTCCTGCGGGCCGGGCGACGACATCCAACCTCGCACCGGGTTCGCCCTCGGGTCCGCGCTACCCGTCTTTCTCTTCCACGGAACCAGCGATCAAACGGTCCCGGCCAGTCACGTGCATCTGTATGCACGCGCGATCCCGCGCGCGACCGTCCGGCTCGTTGAACATGGCGATCACCAGCTCAACAACGACCTGCGCGAGGTTGCCCGCGACATCCGGTCTCTCTACGGGATCAAGACCTGACGCACGGCTTCTCCGGTGGCCAGCGCTTCGAACGCTTCATTGATGCGCGACAAAGGCATGGTCGCGCTACGCAGCTTGTCGATAGGCAGCTGGCCGGCTTTATAGAGGCCGATATAGAGCGGCACGTCGCGCTGGGGCGAGGCCGAGCCCATATAAGAACCAATCAAACCTTTGCCTTCGCCGGCAAAGGCCAGCGCGGGCAACGTCACTGTCTTCGAAGGATGCGGCAGGCCGATGGCCACCGCCGTCCCGCCGCGCTTCAAAGCCTTGAATGCCGCTTCCAGCACCGGCGCCGCGCCCGCCGCTTCGAACGCAAAATCCACCGCGAGTCCGGCGGCGGCTTCCGGCGACACAGCCGAAGTTGCACCCAGCTTTAACGCCAACCGCCTTTTCGATTCGATGGGATCGATGGCGATGATGGGGTGCGCCCGCGCCAGCACCGCCCCCATCACGGTCGCGAGGCCCACGCCGCCCAGGCCGAAGATGGCCACCGACTGCCCGGGCCGCACGCGCGCCGTCTCCAGCACCGCGCCCACGCCGGTCAACGCCGCGCAGCCAAACAAAGCCGCGATCTCGCCCGGAACATCCGACGGCACCACCGTCGCGCTCTCGCGCGCCACCACCGCGTAGGTGGCGAACGCCGAGCAGCCCAGGTGGTGCTTCACCTCGGCGCCGGCAGCGTCCCTGAGCAGCGGCGGGCCGTGCAGCAGCGCGCCCTGCCCGTTGGCCAGCGCGCCCGCGATGCACAGCGACGGCCGCCCCGCGGCGCACTCCGCGCAAGTTCCGCACGACGGCACGAACGCGAGCACCACGCGATCGCCGACCTTCACGTCGCGCACGCCCGCGCCCAGCTCTTCCACGATGCCCGCCGCCTCGTGACCCAGCGCCATGGGCAGCGGCCTGATGCGCGAGCCGTCCACCACCGACAAGTCCGAGTGGCAGACGCTGGCCGCTTCGATCCGCACCAGCAGCTCTCCGGCGCGCGGCGGCGCCAGCTCCAGCTCCTCGAGCACCAGCGGCTTCGAAGAAGAGTACGGCCGCGCCGCGGGTACGCTGCGCAGGACGGCGGCGAGCGTCTTCATCCTTCCCCCGCGTCGGAGAAGCCGATGGGCTTCTCGGGGCCAAACCAGAAGCGGATGGCGTGCGGGTCCACCTCGTAGATGCGCCTGGCCGCGTCGGCCATCACCACCGCGCAGTCGGGCGAGCCCGGATCCTCCACCACCGCCGCCGCGCCGCTCTCGAGCTTCTGCTGCAGCTCGGCCGACATGTCGAGCCGGCCGATCTTCCCGCTGCGCCGCACGTAATGGAAGGTGACCTCACCTTTTTTATCGGCGATGCGGTTCGACTCCACCAACTGCCGCAGCCGCCGCGCGCGCTCCGACTGCATTCGCGCCTCGGCCACCTTCGCGGCCTCCTTGCGGCGCTCCTCCGACTGCTCCGCCTCGCGCAGGGCAAAGGCATCGCGCCGCTGCTGCTCCTCGGCGGAGATCTGCTCCTCGCGCACGCGGTGCGTCGCTTGCTTGGGCGGCTTCTGATCGCGCGCCGCTTGCTGCGCTTGCTTCTCCGAGACGAGGCCTGCTTTGAGCAATTTGTCGCGCAAGTTCTGCATGGGGCGCGAAGCTTAGCCGCCCTCGGAGCGATGCGGAAGCACGTAAAGTCGCTTGACGCGCGGCGCCGCAAAGCGCCAATTGCGCCGGTGCGCATTCTCTTCGTCGAGCAGCCCGGCAACTTGCCGCCTCCGCCGTCCGAGGGTCGAGTGGCCGTGGTGGACCTCGCCTTCGCCGGCGGAGAGAACTACGAGCGCTCGACCGTGCCGTTTCTCGAGGCGCTGGGCGACCGGCTCGCCGTCTGGATCGATCACCACGAGCACCCGCTGGGCTGGTCGAAGGTACGCAATGATCCGCGCTTCGTCCTGGTGCCCAACCAGATCGCGCACGCCTGTCCCGAGCTGGTCACGCCCGAAGTGGTCGACAAGGCGGGGCCGGTGGATGTGGTGGTGGCGCACGCCGACTTCGACGGGCTCGTCTCGGCGGTGAAGTATTGGCGCAAGGGAGTCGCGCCCTGGCCCGAGGCAGACGAAGATGCGCGCGCCGCCGATAGCCCGGGGCGCGGCCACGTCTTGAGCGCGCGAGCCGCCGTGCTGAGCGACGCGCTCGATTACGCGGCCTCCGAATTGAAGACCGCGCAGCGCGACGCGCTCCGGCAAGAGATCGCCGCCGCGCTGGTGCAGGGCGAGCTGCCGCGAGCGCTGCAAGAGCGGCTCGCCGAGCTGGCGCGCAAGCAGCAGAAAGAGCTGGAGCCGGTGGACGGGCTCGCCAAAGGCGCTCGCGAAGAGGCTGCCGGCGTCCTGGTAGCCCGCGTGCCCAAAGCTCTTCCCCGGCCGGTGAAGAAGGCGCTGCTCTCCCGGCTGGAGGAGCGCGCTGCCATTGGCGTGGTGGTCGAAGGCCGGGCCGTGACGGTGGCCACATTCCGGCAGGAGATCGACCTGGCGCTCTGCGACGAGCTGCCAGCCGGGCGCAGCGACTATCGTTTTGCCCAGGCGGACGACGGCGGCAAGGCGATCATCCACCGGCTGGGCGAGCTGGTGCGAACCTCTTCGGCTTAGTGTACATCTGACACTACATGACCGGACTGCCACAGGGACAAGGCCTGCTCGATGGCATCGAAAAGCTCCGCAAGGAGCTGGATGCGGTGATCCTGGCGCACTACTACCAGGACGCCGAGATCCAGGACCTGGCGGACTTCGTCGGCGACAGCCTGCAGTTGTCGCAACAGGCGGCGAAGACCAAGGCGAAGGTGATCGTCTTCTGCGGCGTGCACTTCATGGCCGAGACCGCCAAGATCCTCAACCCCGACAAGCAGGTGCTGCTGCCAGACCTCGACGCCGGCTGCTCGCTGGCGGACCGCTGCCCGCCCGATCAGTTCAAGGCGTGGCTGGCGAAGTATCCCGATCACAAAGTCATCAGCTACATCAACTGCTCGGCGGGCGTGAAGGCGCTGAGCGACGTCATCTGCACCTCGAGCAACGCGGAGAAGATCGTCCGCAGTTTCCCCAAGGATCAGCCGCTGGTCTTCGCGCCCGACCGCCATCTGGGTGCGTGGGTGGAGAAGCAGACGGGCCGCGATCTGGTGAAGTGGCCGGGCTTCTGCATTGTCCACGAGCAGTTCACCGAGCGGCAATTGCTCAAGCTAAAAACCCGCCACCCGGACGCGGAGATCATCGCGCACCCCGAGTGCGACGAGAGCGTGCTGGGCATCGCGGACTACGTGGGCTCGACCAAAGGCCTGCTCGAGCACGTGCAGAAGAGTCCGAAGAAGAGCTTCATCGTCGCCACCGAGGTGGGCATTCTCCACCTGATGCAGAAGGCGCGGCCCGACGCAGAGCTGATTCCCGCGCCGCCGGCCAGTGGGTGCAACTGCAGCATCTGCCCCTACATGCGCCTCAACACGCTGGAGAAGCTCTACCTCTGCATGCGGGACCGGACACCTGAGCTGACCTTGCCGGAGGATGTGCGCGTCAGAGCGTTGAAACCCGTGCAACGCATGCTCGAGCTCTCGGCTTAGAAGTGGCCAAGCGGCCTCCGTAATGGTCCTATGCTTGGACCGCACCGGAGGCCCGCCATGAAGAAGCTCGTCGTCGCAGCCGTCTTGCTCGCAGCTCCACTCGCCGCTCGCGCCGACATCGGCCTGCGGCTTGGCGCTGACGCAACCATCGCCTATCACCTGCCGAATCAGGGCACGACGGTGATCACCGAGACCTGGCCCATCGGGTTCGACGTGATGTTCAGCTACTGGACTCCGGGACAGTATCTTTCGTTCGACGCCGAGCTCGCCGAGCAGTTCTTCGGCAGCCCGCAGTCGAGCGGCAGCGGCCGCATCGGCACCGTCTTCCGCCCGGGCATCCGCCTCTCGCCGCCCATCCTGCCCTTCTATGCGCGCGTCGCGGTGCCCATCAACTTCGAGCAGCCCGACGGACACCAGCGTGAGCGCTATGACCTGCGGCTCGGCGCTGGCTTCAACATTCCGCTCGTGCTCTTCAAGATCTACATCGAGGGCGACGCCGACTTCCCGCTCGGCGGCAACAGCGGCCCGGGCACTCCCGACACCTTCGCGGCCTGGGCTCTCGTCCTCAACGCGGGCCTCGACTTCCGCTTTTGATCGACGCCTCCCCGCTGGCGCTCGTCCTCTCTGGCGGCGGCGCGCGCGGTGCTTACGAAGTCGGAGTGTTGAAGCACGTCCTCGGCCGGCTCTCGTCTCGCTTCGGCGAGCGAAGCCGGCCGCAGATTTTCTGCGGCACCAGCGTGGGCGCCATCAACGCCTGCGCGGTCGCGGCGCACTCCGACCAGGCTGACTTTGGCGTCCTGAAACTCGCCGAGAGCTGGTCCGGGCTGTCGCTCGCCTCGGTCTTCAGGCTCGGCTGGGGAGATCTGGCGGGGCTCGCGCGCTGGATGATCGGCCAGGTGCGGCCCGGCGGTCCGCAGAGCCTGCTCGACGCCGCGCCGCTCGCCGAGCTGGTGCGCACCGCCATTCCCTGGAAGGGCCTGCATCAAGGTGTCGCCGACCGGCGCGTGCTGGGCGTCTCCGTCTCTTGCACCGATGTCGAGACCGGCCACACCGTCGTCTTTCTCGAGAGCTGCAGGCCCTTCTCGACTTACTCGCGCGGCGCGCTGGAGTGGGTGGAGGCACGGCTGATTCCGCAGCACGCGCTCGCCTCCGCGGCCATTCCCATCATCTTCCCCACGGTGCGCATCGGCGGCCGCATGTACTCGGACGGGAGCTTGCGGCAGAACACGCCCATCGCGCCCGCGCTCAGGCTGGGCGCGGGCCGCGCGCTCATCATCGGACTGCGCGCGCCGCCGGCGCCGACGCCGATGGTCCGGCAGGCGCCCGGCGAGCGGCAGGCTTTTTCATCGCCCGTCTATCTCTTCGGCAAGCTGCTCGATGCGCTGCTGCTCGACCGCGTCGAGGCCGACTTATCCAACCTGCGGCAAGTGAACCTGGCGCTGAGCGAGCTGCAGAAGCTGGCGCCGCTGGCCATTGGCAATGAGCCCGTCGCGGCTGCACTGGAAGCGGCTGGCGGCGGGCTGCGGCCGGTGCTCGATCTCTTCATCCGGCCCTCGCAAGATCTGGGGCAGCTGGCGGCGCACGTGCTCTCGCGGCCGGCGGTCAAGGCGCGGCTCTCGGGTCCGGCCGGGTATCTGCTGCGCAGGCTGGGCGAGGCCGCGGGGCGCGGCGATCCGTCGGACATGCTCAGCTATCTGTTGTTTGATTCGGAGTATGCGGGCGAGCTGATGGACCTGGGCGAGCGCGACGCCCAGGCTCGCAACGACGAGCTCGAGCAGTTCATGGCTGGCTAGAGCCGGCGGTTGCACCTGAGGCGACCTGAGGACCAACGGCGGATTGGTTTCGAGCCGGGGTTGCTGTTTCGGACGGCCAAGGTTACGTGCTCCCTCGGATGGATCCAGAGCTCGAGACCGCCGCCCAGCAATTCCGCCTGATGGTGGAGAGCGTGCGCGACTACGCGCTCTTCCTGCTCGACGCCCGAGGCCGCATCAAGACCTGGAACGCCGGCGCGCGGCTGCTCAAAGGCTACGAAGCGGAAGAGGTGCTGGGCAAGCCGCACAGCCTCTTCTATCCGCCCGAGGAGCGGGAGCGGAGCCTCGAGCTGCTCGACACCGCCGTCCAGCAGGGGCGCGCGAGCGACGAGGGCTGGCGCGTGCGCAAGGACGGCACCCGCTTCTGGGCCAGCGTCACCCTGACCGCGCTGCGCGACACGGGCGGCGAGCTGACTGGCTTCCTGAAGGTCACCCGCGATCTCACCGAGCAGCGCGCCACGCAGACCGCGCTCTTGCGCGCGCTGGGCAGCGTACGGCGCAACGAGCAGGTGTATCGCGCCATCGTCCAGCACCTGCCCAACGGCGGCGCGATGTTGGCGGACCATTCGCTGCGCTACGTCGCCGCCGACGGACCGTTCGTCAGCGAGCTGCTGCGTCTGGGAAAGCTGCCCACCATCGTCGGGCGGGCGGTGGCGGAGGTGGCCGCCGAAGCCAACCGTGAGCTGGCGGTGAAGATGTTCAAGAGCGCTCTGCGCGGCGAGCCGCAGCACGCGGAGGTGAAGCGCGCAGGCCGCTGGTTCGCCCTGGACGTCGTGCCCATCCGCGAGGGCGACGAGATCATGTACGCGCTGTCGGTCTTCTACGACATCACCGAGCGCATGCGAAAAGCCGAGGAGCTGCGGCGCGCGCGAGAGCTGCTCGAGGCCACGCTGCGCAAGATCGAGGACGGCGTGGTGCTGCTCGACGGCGAGCGGCGGGTGGTGATCTTCAACGAGACCTACGCCGCCATGTTCGGGCTCTCCGGCGAGCGGCTCGCGGGGCTGTCGCGCGACGCGTTCGTCGAGCACGCGATGGAGATGACCGACGAGCCGGAAGACTTCCGCCGCCGCATCGAGGCGCGCTCGGAGCACGGGGCGGAGAACTTCGTCCTGGCGCGGCCGCGGCGGCGCGTGCTGCGGCGCACCTGGATGCCCATGGAGCTGCCCGGCGGCGGCGACGGCTTCCTGGTGACCTGGCACGACATCACCGCCGAGCAGGATCTGCTCCTGGAGCGCGAGCGGCAGTCGCTGGTGGACGCGCTGACCGGCATCGCCAACCGGCGCGCGGCCGAGAAGACGCTGCTCCTGGAGCACGAGCGGATGAAGCGCACGGGGCTGCCGGTGAGCGTGGCGCTCTTCGACATCGATCACTTCAAGCGCATCAACGACACGCTGGGGCACGCCGGCGGCGACGAGGTGCTGCGGCAGGTGGCAGCCACGCTCAGCCGGGTGGCGCGCATGACCGACACCGTGGCGCGCTGGGGCGGCGAGGAGTTCGTGGCGGTGCTGCCCGGCAAGCTGCAGGGCGCGCGGCTCTTCTGCGAGCGGGCGCGCGCCGCCATCGAAGCGCTGCGGTGGCCGCGGCTGGATCGGGTCACCATCTCGGTGGGCGTGGCGGAGATCGCGGAGGGCGGAAATCCGGAGGCCACGCTCTGCGACGCCGACGCCCGGCTCTACGAAGCGAAGCGCGCCGGGCGCAACCAGGTCAAGCCCGCTCCGTGAAGATCTCCAATCGGCCAGGCTCACCGAAGGCCTGCTCGTCTATCTCGGCGAAGGCCCGGTGCGAGCGGCTGAAGTTCGCGCCGGCCAATGGCGTCGCGTTCTACGAGGCCAGCGGCTGGAAGCCGCGCGACATCCTCTCGATGTACCGCGCGGCCCTGCGCTTCAATCGCGTGCCGTTCTTCATGAAGCTCTTCCGCTTCTTCCCCGAGCCCGACCCGCGCAAGCTGGGCAAGCAACCCTGGGGCGCCATCGTGCGGCTCATCAAGGACTAGCGATTGGGCGGCATCGTCGACTGGTCGGCGTAGATCTTCACCAGCTTGTAGAGGAACTCGCGGCCTTCCATCAGCGACTTCACGCTGACGTATTCGTTGAGCCCGTGGATGTGCCCCAGGTCCGGCCCGATGAACACCGGCTCGATGCCGTAGGTCGGAATTCCCACCGCGTTGAGGAACTGCCCGTCGGTCGCGCCGGCCTGCAGCACCGGCAGCACCGGAACGCCCGGCCACATCTCGGCCGAGAGCTTCTCCACCGGCGCCATGATCTCGCGCGTCAGCGGCGGCGGCGGCGAGCTTGGCCCGCGCGTCTCCAGCGTAATCACTTTCACTTGCGCGTCCGCCACCAACTCTTCGAGCTTTCCGCGCACGGCCTCCTGCGTGACGCCCGGGAAGATGCGGCAGTTGATGTTGGCGCGCGCCCGCTGCGGCAGCGCGTTGGTGGCGTGGCCGGCGTCGAGCATGGTGGCCACGCAAGTCGTGCGCAGCGTGGCATTCCAGCTCGGATCCTTCGAGGAGACCAGCGCGATCGACTGCGTGTCTTCCGGGTTGGCCACCAGCGAGCGCATGGCGCCGGCCACATCCTTGTTGCCCTTCGCCTCCTGGATCTTGGCCATACCGGCGAAATAGGCGCGATTTCCGTCGGTGAACTGCGCCGGGAATTC